>NZ_QULH01000030.1:0-22880 GCF_003481635.1 Clostridium sp. OM05-6BH
AAAAGATACCAACTTCTCTCATAATTAGCCTTAACTTAATGCCATTGAGAATAATTCTCCCAGCCTTTTTTCATGGAATTAAATTTAGTCACAAAGCACCTTCATAAATTTCTTTTTACCACGTTTTACAACAATGCCTTCTGCACTGATCTGCTCTTTCGTAAGTGTCATGCGAACATCGGTCACTTTCTCACCATCGATCGTAACACCGCCCTGCTCGACATTTCTTCTTGCCTCACCATTAGATGTTGCAAGACCGGCTTTAACCATTAATTTCAAGATGCCGATCTTACCATCTTCAAAATCTTCATCGACCAGCTTTGTCTCCGGCATCTGTGCTGCGTTTCCGCTGGAAAAGAGTGCACGCGCTCCTTCCTGTGCTTTAACAGCTTCTTCCTCACCATGTACTAACTTGGTAAGCTCAAATGCCAAGATCTCTTTTGCCTCATTTAGCTTGCTGCCTTCCCAGGCATCCATCTCTTCGATCTGCTCTAACGGAAGGAATGTGAGCATGCGTAGACACTTAAGCACATCACCATCTCCCACGTTTCTCCAATATTGATAAAAATCAAACGGGCTGGTCTTGTTCGGATCAAGCCATACAGCGCCAGACTGTGTTTTACCCATCTTTTTGCCTTCGGAATTGAGCAGCAGATTGATCGTCATTGCATAAGCATCTTTGCCCAGCTTACGACGGATCAATTCCGTTCCACCAAGCATGTTGCTCCACTGATCATCTCCTCCAAACTGCATGTTACATCCGTACTTCTGGAACAAGGCATAAAAATCATAGCTCTGCATGATCATGTAGTTGAACTCCAGGAAACTAAGTCCTTTCTCCATGCGCTGTTTATAGCACTCTGCCGTTAACATACGATTTACACTGAAATGGGCACCAACTTCACGCAGCACTTCTACGTAATTCAGATCCAACAGCCATTCTGCATTGTTGACTAACAATGCCTTATCATCTGAGAAATCAATAAAACGGCTCATCTGCTTTTTGAAGCAGTCTACATTATGTGCAATCGTCTCTTTGGTCATCATCTGACGCATATCGGTACGCCCGCTTGGATCACCGATCATAGCTGTTCCGCCACCGATCAATGCGATTGGCTTATTGCCTGCCATCTGCAAACGTTTCATCAGACAAAGAGCCATAAAATGTCCTACATGAAGGCTGTCTGCCGTCGGATCAAATCCAATATAAAAAACCGCCTTACCTTCATTGATCATCTCTTTGATCTCTTTTTCGTCCGTCACCTGTGCGATCAAGCCACGGGCAACCAATTCATCATACACTGTCATCTTTTCGCTCATGTTGTTCTCTCCTTTTTTATTCCTTTATGACTTTTTTATGCAAAGAAAAAAGTCCTTTTGTCAACGACAAAAGGACGATGAAATCGTGTTACCACCTTTTTTTACAATATGCTCACACATACTGCCTTAGCAGGATACCTCTATATCCCTGCACGATAACGGGTGCATCACCGGCTAAATCTACCAAAAGGATCAAAATCCTCTCTTCAATCCGCTACTCCAAGATGTATTCATACAGGCTTCTATCCTAACGCCTCTCAGCAACCGGCTATTCTCTGTAGGTCTCCCCCATGTACTACTTCTTCTTTTCTTCGCATCTTTTGACATCATAGCAAAAATTATTTTGCTTGTCAATCCATTCTTCCAATGTCAGCGGATAATAATCCGAAAATCCTGCAAAACAATTGATCAGATTGCAAGGCAAATGCCGCTCTTCTCCCACAGAAGCCCCGCGCCCTTTCGCATGGTAGGTTATTTCTGTGGACTCTCTCTGAAAACGCAGCACATTTTTATAATCCGGTGTATCATGAACATGCCCGTACAGCATATATGTAGAATCACCATGATACTGCCCGTTATAACAGATGATCGGATAATGGCAGAGTACCAGCTTGCGCCCATTATCTTTAAGCTCTGCATAGGGCTTGACCCATTCTAAAAGTGACGGATCAAACTTTTTGTCCCGCAAAAACAACCGGTCATGATTCCCTGTCACCAAATACTTTTTACCATTCAGTTTATGCAGCAGCTCATTCACCTGCTCTCCTTTACCCAAACAAAGGTCTCCTAAGATCACCACTTCATCTTTCTTCTTCCGGACACGCTCGTTCCACCGAACGATCATTGCCTCATCCATCTCCTCAACAGATGCAAACGGACGACCGTCTAACAGCCTTACCTTGTCATGTCCAAAATGGCAGTCTGCAATATAAAATCTCATTCTTATCTCTCATTCTTCACGTTCTCTTTCGCCACAGACGTAAAGCTGCCGGCATGTTCTTTATATAACGGTCTGTACTTTGATCATATTGGTCGTTCCGGAAATTCCCACCGGCACTCCGGAAGTACATACAACCGTATCACCACTGTCGACTAACCCCATACGACGTGATACACACGTACCATGTTCAAACAATTCAAATACGTCTTTTTTCTCCTGCAGAAGTACCGGAGTGACGCCCCAGGATAAATTTAACTGACGATACACTTTGTCCGTGATCGCACAGCCAATGATATCACAAGCCGGACGGTACTTGGAAATCATTCGTGCCGAACGACCCGATTTGGTAACGGTAATGATCGCTTTGGCATTAATATCATGTGCTGTTGTACAGGTTGCGTGACAGATTGCATCTGTTACATCCGGATCTGCTTTGCGCGATCTTTGGAAAAAGCGTTTACGGTAATCAATATCGCTCTCTGTACGATTGGCGATCCTCACCATCATCTGTAATGCCTGCACCGGATACAAACCGGCTGCCGTCTCGCCCGATAACATGATCGCACTGGTACCATCATAGATCGCATTGGCAACATCGGTCGCCTCCGCTCTTGTCGGACGCGGATTGTGGATCATGGAATCAAGCATCTGTGTTGCCGTGATCACCTGCTTACCGGCTTCATATACTTTTTTTATGATCATTTTTTGAATGACAGGCACTTCCTCTGTCGGAATCTCCACGCCCATGTCTCCTCGTGCGATCATGATTGCATCAGAAACCTCGATGATCTCATCAATGCAGTTCACGCCTTCTCTATTCTCAATTTTGGCAATGATCTTAATCTGTTCCCCACCATTTTCTTGGAGCAATTTACGGATCTGCTGTACATCTTCTGCAGTACGCACAAAAGATGCTGCCACATAATCTACATCTTCTTCTATACCGAACAACAGATCGGATTTATCCACTTCACTAATATAAGGCAGACTCAAATGAATGCCCGGAACGTTGATCCCTTTATGATTCGACACTTTGCCGCCATTATTGACATCACAGATAATATCTGTATCTGTCAACTCTTTGACTGTCATCTCGATCAAGCCGTCATCGATCAAAATACGCTGTCCGACTTTGACATCACTAACCAACTCAGGATACGTAATAGTTACAATATGTTCATCACCCTCTACCTCTCGTCCGGTCAACACAAACTCATCGCCCTTTTGCAATGTGATCGCACCATCTTTAAAGTCCCTTACACGAATCTCCGGGCCTTTAGTATCCAACAATGTCGCAACCGGTCTGCCGTAACGCTCACGCAGCAGACGCAATTTTGTGAGACGTTTCTTCTGCTCCTCATGCGTCCCATGAGAAAAATTAAATCTTGCAACATCCATGCCTTCCTGAATCAAGCGCTCTAATACTGCATCACTATCCGATGCCGGTCCTAATGTACAAATAATTTTTGTTTTTCTCATTTTAACCCTCCATTATCCTTATGCCTCTTATTTTATACACCGAAAGTATACCACAATTTCCCGGTGATAACACATTAAAATTCGTTTTTTACAAATTTTTCTGCAACACTTTGCAAGCCATTTACGTATGATTTGCACGACCCTCTTTCTCTGTCATGTTTGTATTCATATTCCCTTCAGTCCTGCCATACATTTATATTGATATCTTGATCCTATTTCAAAAACAGAACAGAAAGCAGGACTATTATGACCAAATTTATGTCAAAATCAAATAATTGCAATCAGTCTGCGATCATCTTTCGAATTATCCTGTGCTGCGGAATCAGCTTGGTGCTTGGTGCGGTACTCGGGCATCTGCTGCGCACGGAATTGTTTGCCGATATTAATGCTGAATTTGAACAAATACTGCTTGCTTTGGATACAAAATCCATCCACTATCCCTCCTTATTCCGGCTATGTACCTCAACACAGTTCAAACAGCTCTTCCTTTTGTGCTTTTTTTCACTGACCAATGCATGGGTTTTCTATTTGACGTTCTATTGTCTCTATACCGGCTTTCGCTGCGGACTTTTGCTCTCATTTTGCCTAACTCATAATGTCCACAGTGGATTTTTTGATTTTCTCTGCTTTCTGCTGCCTCACTGCCTGTTGTATATACCGGCGTATCTGCTGCTCATCAATATGCTGCAGCAGATCAGGGATCAGAAAGCAAAAAAGCAGTCCCTCTTACAAGGACTGCCCATTTTCCTACTCTCTATCTGCCTGCTGTTTGCCGGTTGTCTGTGTGAAGCCTTTATCAACCCTTCCCTAATGCAGTGGTATCAAGGGTTGTAAGCAACGCATCCAGTGCCCGCTCCAGATCTTCTTTTGTTCCATCATTTGGAACAATGCGCTGTACTTTCTCCCGCAGCAATGTTTCCGAAATCTGGCTTTGGATGATCGCCTTTGATTTCTGTTCAGAATAACCGCGGTCCGATGCCAAACGACGGATCCGCTCCTCCTCCGGTACATAAACAAGCCATACCTCATCACACAAACTGTCACATCCGGTCTCATACATTAATGCTGTCTCTATCAGCAAAATACCGGAACGGGTACGATTTTGACGTATCGTATCCCGAATATATTCGATCACCGCCGGATGAATCACCTGGTTAAGCCAGTCACGAGCTCTCGCATCCGAAAAAACAATCTCTGCCAATGCTGCCCGGTCGATCGAGCCGTCCGATGAGACGATATTTTGTCCAAAATGCTCTACGATCTGACAATAAGCACTTCTTCTCGGTTCCATAACAACATGCCCCAATTCATCGGCGATCAGCAGTGTTGCTCCCAGTTTTTCCTGCAAACGATGCGCAGCATACGATTTCCCGCTTCCCACGCCCCCTGTAATTCCAATTACGTACATATCTAACCCTCTTCCCGAATATCAATGTGCCTCGTACCAATTTTTTCCTTCTTCTACATCAATAGACAACGGCACCTGCAACTGTGCGGCAAGCGGCATCTCTTCTTCTAAGATCCTCTTCACCTGCTCCTTTTCCTCGATCTTCGTTTCTACCAGCAGTTCATCATGCACCTGCAGCACAATGCGGGATTCTAACTGTTCCTCCTGCAAACGCTCTGCAACACGGATCATCGCAATCTTAATAATATCTGCTGCCGTCCCCTGTATCGGCGAATTCATGGCAACGCGTTCCCCAAAAGAACGCTGCATGAAATTACTGGATTTAAGCTCCGGCACGGGTCTGCGTCTGCCAAACATTGTCTGTGCATATCCGGTATCCTTTGCTTTTGCGACCAATTCGTCCAAAAATGTCTTGATCGCCGGATAACTCTCAAAGTATTTATGAATGATCTCATCCGCCTCTTTGCGCGAGATGGAAAGATCCTGACTAAGACCAAACGCGCTGATACCATACACGATACCAAAGTTTACTGCCTTGGCATTACGGCGCTGCAGATCCGTCACCTCCTCAAACGGCGTATGAAACACTTTGGAGGCCGTAGCACGGTGAATATCCTGCCCCTGTCTATACGCCTCGATCAAATGCTCATCGCCCGACATATGCGCTAACACACGCAGTTCGATCTGTGAATAATCCGCATCCAAAAACAGGAATCCGGACTTTGGTTCAAAGACTTTACGAAGCTGTTTGCCGAGCTCCATACGGATCGGAATGTTCTGCAGGTTCGGATCTGTACTGCTGATACGGCCAGTTGCGGTGATCGTCTGGTTAAATTTGCCATGGATACGATGATCTTCCTCTATAAATACCGGCAATCCATCTGCATACGTAGACTTCAATTTACTGACCTGACGATACTCTAAAATCTTATCGATGATCGGATCTTCCGTACGAAGTTTTTCCAAAATATCTGCCGAAGTTGAATAGCCGGTCTTGGTCTTTTTGGCAAACGGAAGCTTTAGCTTTTCAAATAGGATCACGCCAAGCTGCTTGGGTGAATTGATATTAAATTCTTCTCCGGCAAGATCGTAAATATCTGTCTCCAATGCCAAAACGCGGCGTTCCAACAGTTCAGACATTTCTTTCAAGACCTCTGCATTTGCCTGCACACCGAGTCGTTCCATTTCAAACAGATAGTATACCGTCGGCATTTCAATTTCTTCCATCAAGCCTAACATTCCCTCTGCCGCTAACTGCTTTTTCATCTCTGCCCACGCCATCAATGGAATGCAGGACAAATAGCCGAAATAGGATTTGAGGCGTTTTGCCGTCTCTTCCTCATCTATCCGCGCAAGCTGCGCAGCTAACGTCTCTTTGCCAAACAATTCCTGATAGGATGGCAATGTCATATGAAGATAATCACGCGCAATATCATCTGCCTGATACGTATCCTTCAGCGGATTTAACAAATACGCTCCGATACCCAGGTCGCGCAGACTGGCAAACGTTTTTTTGCGTTCCTGTTTCGTATCCAACGCAAATCCATGCTGCTTTGCCGGCTCAATCCCATATGTCCGCACCTCCACCGGTTTCGTCAGGTGTAATGCATTTTTCCAATCTAATAATAAAATTTCAGAACCCTTTTTCTCAAGCCTATGATAGCCATCTAATATATCATTTCCAGTCACTTCTTCAGAAACGAGAATATAACCGGTATGACAATCTTCTCCCTCATAATAAGACAACGAAAAGCCAATGAAACCATATTCCTCGCCGTCTTCCTGTTCCATCCCGAGTTCTACGCTGTCTTCCGTAAAGACCAGGCTCATCTGTCCGCCGCCTTTTTTGCTCTGACGTTTGCGGGCCGCTCCGGCACCTATCCAAGGATCTCCTAAAAACGCCACGCCGACAGCCTCCGGTGCAAGGTTGCATACATGATCTACAGCAGCATTCCATTCTTTCTTCGTGGTCCATTGTGTAAACTGCTCAAAATCAGGCACAACACTTTGTACTGTCTCACTGTCAAAACGAGAAAATAATGATTTTAACTCCAAACGTTTGATCCACTCAAATGCCTCCGACGTAAAGAGATTTTCCAGTTTTGCGTCCTCCAATGTGACATCGATCTCACAATCTGTTTTGATCGTGGCAAGTTGCTTGCTTAGCTTGGCAAGTTCCGGATTTGCACGAAGCAATTCTCTTGCACGCTTTGGCTCAACTTCTTCCAAATGCTCATAGGCCGCTTCCACTGTTGGAAAAGCTGTCAGGATCTTGACAGCAGTTTTCTCTCCGATACCCGGTACGCCCGGAATATTATCTGCAGAATCTCCCATCAGACCTTTCATATCAATAATCTGCTCCGGCTTTAGTCCGTATTTATCGATCACGTCCTGCGTATGATAATTTTCAATCTCCGTTCCCCCCCGCTTCGTCTTTGGAATACGGATCATAATACGATCCGACGCAAGCTGCAGCAGGTCACGATCTCCCGACACGAGCGACACATCCATATTATTGCTCTCCGCTCTGCGGGCCAAAGTTCCTAACAGATCATCTGCCTCATACCCTTTCTGCATCACGAGCGGAACATGCATAGCACGAAGCACATCCTGGATCACCGGCACCTGTTCTCTTAACTCGTCAGGCATCCCCTTTCTGGTGCCCTTATACTCCTGATACATTTCATGGCGAAACGTCGGATGTTTCACATCAAAAGCAACAATAAAATAATCCGGTTTCTCCTCCTCCAGGATCTTGAGCATAATATTCAAAAAACCATAAACGGCGTTCGTATGCATCCCTTCCGAATTGGTGAGATCCGGGAGTCCGTAAAACGCCCTGTTTAATATACTGTGTCCATCGATCAATACTAATTTTTCACGCATAAGCTTTCTCCATCATCTACAATTGCAAGATCATGCCAACGCACAACAACACAAAGCACAGGATCTTTGCAATAAATTTAATCTTATATTTATACAGGTAGTCCTCAGCAGACAGCAGTTTCTGCTCGGAATCCATTTTCAACGCACTCATATTATCGCTTTCCAAAAAACGCATTCCCATCAACAGCGTATAGTATACGTCATACTCTTCCTTGCAATCCGGACAATGCTCCATATGATACAAAAAAGCATCCAGATCCGATATGCTCAACTGATCATCAATAAAAGGGATGACATGCTTCTGCGTTTCCATACAGCTCCACATTTTTCTTTTCATACTGTTTGCCTCCCGCAGGTATTGAAAAGTTTATACTGCCTATCAGCAATTTTCTATTAGGATAAAAGACCCTTTGACACCTTAATCCTATTAAAAAAGCAAAGCCAGCGCTTTGCTTTGCAAGAATTGCTAAAGCAATTCTTGGTGGCATAACGCCACACTATAAGCAGTTTCCTATAAATTAACAAAAAAAGGAAGCCATCGGCTTCCTTTTCGTAAATATATGCATCAGGAGGGATTTGAACCCTCACGAGGTCACCCCCGACGGATTTTGAGTCCGTTGCGTCTGCCGTTCCGCCACTAATGCGTCTTGTGTTGTCACAACGATATAGATAATATCATGCTTTTTTGTATTCGTCAAGTGTTTTTTGTGAACTTTTCAAAAAAATCAGTTTGGTACTAAAATAGTTCACGATGGATAACGTCAAACAAACCACAACCTTTGCCTGCAATCCTTTTACGCCAAGCAATGCACCATCTATTCCCATCTGGTACAACTGCGGCTGCAAAAAGATCTCTAACAAACCTGTCACGCCTCTCGCTGTTGCAAATGCACAAAATTCACGCAATACACGTCTCATTCCCCAAGATCTGCTCTCAAATACGTATATTTTGTTGGTTACATACGCAAATATAAGCGTCATTGCAAAGGAACCCGCATTCGCTAATTCCATTGGCAAAAATGTAACCAGTAAAGAATATATCCCCCAATTAAATACTGTAGCACTGACCCCCATCACTACATACATCAGCGATTCTTTATGCTGCATAATTACCTCATTTCTAACATTTAATCGTTACACAACTTTTCCTATTATACAGAATTCACAAAAAAATGCAATCTTTTTCGACAAAAATCATTGCCTCAAACTTGCCATACCTCAAATCCTCCACAACAACATATTGCTTATGCAACAACTTCCGGCATGGGAAGTTTGAGGCCTTAATTTCCATGCCTTTCCATGCTAAGATTTGACGGAAGCGCCATCATTTGTTACATTATTCTTGCATAATTTTAACAGTGTATATCCGCCTTTGATGCCTGCCAAAATGCGTCAGACCGGAGTATACAGAAATGGAGATGAACACATGATTGCAATTATAATGGCAGTGTATAATGGCGAAACCTATCTGAATGAACAGATTGATTCGCTGCTTTCCAATACAGAAAAGGACTTTGTTCTGCACATCTTTGACGACGGCTCTACAGACCGTTCTGCGGCCGTGATCCAATCCTACACAGATAAGTATCCGTCAAAGATCTTTTATCACCGCAATGTAACGAATCAGGGCGTGATCCATAACTTCTTGAACGGATGCCTGCAAGTGGATGCAGATTATTATATGTTCTGCGATCAGGATGATGTCTGGCTTCCGGAAAAGATTGCTCATTCTGTCGAAGCCGTAAAGCTGGCGGAAGCACAGTCCCCAAATGTTCCGATTGCTCTGTTTGGTGATGCTCGTGTTGTCGATGATTCCCTGCAGCAGTTGCATCCATCTTTCCAACAGATGAGCGGTTACCACACAGATGCTTTAGATGTGGCCCATTTATTGATGGAAAATAAACTGATCGGCTGTACAATGTTATTTAACCGCGCGCTGCGCGATAAGCTAACCGATACGGTACCGGACGGCCTTCGTATGCATGACTGGTGGATCGCATTGATCGCCTCGGCATTTGGACGCATTATTTATCTGGATGAACCGTTATTATTATACCGCCAGCATACCGGCAATGTTGTCGGCGGCAGTTCCCGGTCGCATTATATCACAAACCGTGTAAAGCATCTGACGGCACAGCGACAAGTACTCTATGACACTTGTAAGCAGGCAGAAGTCTTTTTGACGATCTATAACGATCAGCTGACGGAGACGCAAAAACGCCTCGTATCCCTCTTTGCCGGTCTTCCATCCGCAAATTGGTTTACAAGACGTTATTTGATCTTACGTTATCATTTTCTTAAAAGTGGTCTGCTACGCAACCTCGGTGTCCTGCTGATCATTTAGTGTGTGATTAACGGCCACTCCCATGCCAAGAAGCACAAAAAAGATCGGGGCTACTGCGATACAGGAATCGTTGGATAATCCCATGATCAGGTAACCGATCACACTGACAAGAAGTGCAGCACCTATTTTCGGCAGATATCCACGCATCGAAGCATTCCAAAACAGACGGATCGAGGATACCACATACCATAACACAAAGGTCAAAAAAGCGATCAGAGATGGGATCCCTGTCTGAGCCGCAATCTGCAAATACAGGCAGTGCGGTTTACTGATCATTTCACCGCTGTGTCCGGAATTATACAGACCGACCAGGTCATCGTTTGGAAACGCGATCAAAAAAGTGTCCGGTCCCGTTCCTAAGAGCGGATGTGCTTTCAGCAGATTCCAGGTTTTCGCCCAAATATATCCACGATTATTCGCTAACGAGTAATGTTTTTCCAAATAAGAGAATCCCTCTTTCGCTTTCTTCATACGAAACAAAGCATTTCCCCCCGCCACAACATAATATCGGTTATCATTTTTAACCAATTCATTTGTAAAGATCCACTTTTTTTGTTCATTCTGTTCTTTGCCATCTACCATCGTTTTACGCGAAGTCACGACATAAAATCCATGAAACGACTCTTTGGATATCGTTCCGACACGCACAGGAAAACGGGGATCATCTACTTGCCGTTCCTGAGAGTCATCTGCCGGGCCGGCAGTGACTTTCGTTCCCTTTTCATCGGTAAGCAAAACTCCGGCATCTGCTTCTTTTCCCTCCAAAGCCATATGTAACTCATGTCCATTCATCGTAAAAATCACATCGCGATCCGTCTCGACCGCTGTTAGTGCGTACTTTTCCTGCTCTGCATGAAACATCCCCTGCATTCGTGTGATCAACACATTGTGGTTATAAGCATTAACTCCCGCAAAGGCAGCCACACCCAGAGCGATCACACCGGCAGCGATATACCAACGCCGAAACAGATATTTGCGCAAAAGCAGTGCAAGCAAAATCCCACCTGCTGCCAGTGCAATCATTCCCGCACGAGACTGCGATGCAAAAACGCACAAGAACAGTCCTGCAATGAGAATGGCATATCCCATCTTATGCCACCATTTTCGTGCAACGACAAGCAGTGCGATCAGCAAAGGGATCGTCAATACACCATAAAAACCTACATAATTCGGATTGTACAGCGTCATATAGGTCCGTCCTTTACCAAACTTAAGCGACACATGACCGATCAGATCGGAATTGGTGATAAACAACTTTTGAAATGTCCTACACGCAACCGGATCCACGCCGAATGCCTGACACACTCCAAACGCTGTCAAAACAACAATACCGGCCACAAACCACGGAAGCAGCCTTTTGACTGCACGCTCCTCCTGCAAATGAACATACGCATATATTGTCAACAGTACATAGCCTAACAACATCCAAACTGATTCATATTGTTCATAAATCCCCCGAAATGATCTTGCCCGGTCCACCGACAAGCAGGCTGCCACAAGGCAAAGACCGCCATAGACCAGGAGCGCCATAAACGCTTTATGTAATGATATCTTTTTTTCTTCGCTAAAAACCATATAAAACGTCAGAAACAACATAACACCAAAGGTCACGTAAAGCCAAATTGCTTTCACATACAAAAAGAAATCGATCGTTGTCTGCGAACCGGTATACCAGTTATATTTTGTCAGACCGGTATTCACATCACATTCATATAATAATGCCGGAATGACCGCTAATACTGCGATCAATGGAATCAAATACAACATCGGATATTTCTGCTGTGTAACCTTTTGGTTTGATCTCTTTGCACTCATCTGCCTGTTCCTCCTTTGTCCGGTGTCCTTCCACTCTGTGTCCCGGGATCCGGCTGTTCTCCCGGAACCCCCTCAGCAGCAGATGGTTTCAATACTGTTTTCAATGTCATAAGGATCAGCTTGATATCCTGCCACAGAGAATAATTTTCAATATAAAACAGATCCAATTTCAACTTATCATATGGCGATGTATTATACTTGCCATACACCTGTGCGTATCCCGTCAGTCCTGCTTTTACGCGGGTTCGAAAGCGAAATTCCGGCATATCACGCTCATACGCCTGTATCATCTCCGGCCGTTCCGGTCTTGGACCCACAAAGGACATATCCCCCTTCAAAATATTAAACAACTGCGGAAGTTCATCGAGTCTGCTTGCCCGTAAGAAACGACCCACCACCGTAACACGGTCATCATGCCTGGATGCAAGTACCGGTCCTTCACTGCTCTCTGCATCCACCACCATACTTCGAAACTTAATGATCGTAAACAACTGATCATCTTTAGTACAACGCACTTGTCGATAAAAGACCGGCCCGCCATCGCAAAGCTTCACAGCTGCACTAACGAGCACCAGGATTGGTGAGGTCACAACCAACAGTACAAACGACAATACCAGATCTAACAGTCTCTTAAGCAGTCTTTCGTCAAAACTTAACGCATATCCCCGCGACAACAAGAACGGTGTATCAAAGACATGGATCCTCTCTGCCCCCATCAGGATCAGATCGGATAATTTAGGTACAACGTACGCTCTTTTTTCACACATATAACAGTATTTTAGCAGATCATTACGGCACTCTGCCGTAATATCGCCTATGATAACAGCGTGGAAGTCCTGCATTTTCTGCTTGATCGCTTCCATCCCCTCCGCAATATTGATCGAATCATAAATAGCATATTTATCCCGTCTCGTCTCGACCTTATAGATCAGATCCTTAGCGGAACGTTCACCATAAATCAACAGTAATTTCCAGGGTTGAAAAATTGAATTGTAAAAATAGATCACCAACGAGTTCCAAAGTGTTGTCACCACCATCTCTGCTGCCATGATCAGGCACAAAACGAACGGATTTACAAAACCAAACGCTAACAGTGATATAATAAAATAAAACAAGATATTCGTTAGCAATAAACTCAAAAATTGGGACAATAATACCTCGATTCGGCGATACTGCCCAATCTTTAAGCTGCCATACATATTAGAAAAGAATAACAGCATCATACCATAGAGGGCGATCACCACGTAATGTCCTCTACGGTAAAATGTAATCACATACATCGTACCTGCATAATAACGATACCAGCCTGCAGCAAATAAGAGGCAGAGCAATAAAATATTTATGAATGAGGCTATAAACAAGATCAGCCTTTTATATGGATCGTACTTCTTCATAAACTCCTTCCTTTTTGTCCTGCTTCGTATTTGTTGCTCATCAGCTGTGCTTTTTCATTAGTTTATCAAGTCCCTGATGCTTAATATTGGCTAAGGAGCGGAAAATATGCTCATTGGCAAGACGTTCTGCCGTCTCCTCATCCTTTTTCTTGAGTGCTTCTAAAATAGCTCCATGCTCCTCGCCTGCCTTAGAGGCACGCTCTCTGGACGACAGCGTATTCTTACGGACTCGCTCTACGTAATGGTGATAATCCGTCAAAATATGTTCTAATACCTTACTGCCGCATGCCTGATATAGTAGCAGATGAAAACGGTTATCTAATTCAAAGATCTGATCCCAATGCTCTTTCTCAATATGGAACTTGCTTAAATAAACAATCTCCTCTAACTCTTCCAACTGCTCTAACGTAATATGCTCACAAGCCCATTTGGCACAAAGTCCCTCCAAGTAAGAGCGCATCACATAAATGTCATAAATATCTTTCGCTGTAATACCTTTGACATAAGCCCCCTTATTCGGAATGATTGAAACCAGGCCCTCTAACTCCAATTGACGAAGCGCCTCTCGTACCGGTGTTCTGGAAACACCCAACTCTTTACTGATCGCCGCTTCTTTCAGTTCACAGTTCTCTTCATAATTCCCTGCAAGAATGTCCTCCCTCAATTTATTAAACACTCTTCCACGCAAAGAATATTGATCATTGTCGTTCATAATTTCTCCATTTCTGTCCACACGGATTGGATTTTATTTATCATAACCGTTTGGATTATTTGACTGCCATCTCCAGGAGTCCGCACACATCTCCTCGATGCCGTTCTCCGCTTTCCAGCCAAGCTCTTTAGCTGCCTTTGACGGATCACAATAACAGGTCGCGATATCACCTGCTCTTCTCGGCTCGATCGTATATGGGATCTTAACGCCAGTCGCTTTTTCAAAATTGTGCACAATATCTAATACACTGTATCCGACACCGGTTCCCAAATTATAAATCTTAAGACCGCAATCTTCTTGGATCTTATCGATTGCTTTAACATGACCCTTGGCAAGATCTACAACATGGATATAATCACGAACTCCCGTTCCGTCCGGTGTATCATAATCGTTGCCGAAAACACCAAGTTTCTCTCTCTTGCCTGCTGCCACCTGTGTAATATAAGGCATCAAATTGTTCGGGATGCCATTTGGATTCTCTCCCATTTTACCACTCTTATGTGCTCCGATCGGATTGAAATAACGGAGCAGGATAATGTTCCAGTCATTATCCGCACGATACAGATCCATAAATATCTGCTCTAACATCGATTTCGTCCAGCCATAAGGATTGGTACACTGTCCCTTCGGACACTCCTCTGTGATCGGCACAAACGCCGGATCACCATATACGGTTGCCGAAGAAGAAAAGATCATATTTTTCATATTATATTTACGCATCACTAATAGCAGATTTAACGTTCCGGCAATGTTATTCTGATAATACTCTAACGGTTTCTCTACGGATTCTCCCACTGCTTTAAGGCCGGCAAAATGAATGCATACATCCGGTTTATCTTCCTCAAAGATCTTCTCTAACAACGGAGCATCTGCAATATCTCCCTTATAGAACTTAACCGGTTTGCCGGTAATCTCTCGAACACGGTTTAATGCCTCTTCACTGGCATTATACAAGTTGTCAAGAACGATCACCTGGTGTCCTGCCTCCAAAAGTTCCACACACGTATGACTTCCAATGTAGCCTGCTCCACCTGTCACTAATACGTTCATGTTGTCCTCCATTCTGCATGCCAAAACAGCAGATTCACGGAATCTGCCATATGCCTGCTGCTATTATGCAAATCTTTCAAAGAACAGTATACTGCATTTCATCATTTTTGAAAAGGGAACAATTTCGTTTTGCTTTTCCATATCCGGTATGATACACTTTAAATACATTATTAAGGAAAAAGGGGTACGAACAAACGGTATGCTGTTAAAGATAAAAATGTGGATTGCACGAATGTGTCAATATATTCTATATTTTACGGTTCCCCTAAAAAAGAACCGTATCATGCTCTATGCACACCACCGCAGTGGTTATGTCTGTAACCCCGGTGCGTTATTGCGCTATTTGGAAGCAAATCATCCCGGCCAGTGGGATCTCATCTGGGTTACCGAATATCCGGAGAACCTTCCACAACTTCCCGGCGTCCGTATATGCGGAAGACGAAGTTTCCAATATTTTCGAACTTTTATCCGAACAAAGATCTTTATTACCAACGATATGGTCGATGAAAATCTGATCAAAAAGCCCGGTCAGATCTTTATAAGCACATGGCACGGCGGCGGTGCCTACAAAAAGGTAGGCATAAGTACCTGTGCGGAAAGTAAAGAAATGGCACGACATTTTCGTAAATGGTATGGCAGACTGGATCATTTTGTCTCCTCCTGCCGTAAATGCACGACGAATTATACCGAAGCGTTCCATCTGCCTGCGGCTTGTTTTTTGGAGATCGGCAGTCCGCGCAATGATATTTTTTGGCAGGACCCGGATATGGCACTACGACAGGTTTATGAATTTTATCATCTTGACCCTGACACGCAGATCCTGCTATATGCGCCCAGTTTTGCAGCAAATCTGCCGGACAGAGACGATCTGGTTTCATTAACGGCAAATATCACCGCTTGGAAGCAGGTCCTATCTGATCTTACGAATACAACCGGCAAGCGATGGGTACTTATGTACCGTACACACCATTTTGCTCCGGCCTCTTGCGATACAACAAATGAACTTTTTATCGACGGCAACCGTTACGACGATATACAGCCGTTGCTCCTTGCAGCTGCAATGTTAGTTACCGATTATTCGTCCTGTATGTGGGACTATGCGCTGACCGACCGTCCGATTTTTGTTTTACAGGATATTATCAAAGCTTATGAGCAGTCGGATCGTGGATTTTTCGTTTCGCCGCAAAGCTGGCCCTACACGAAGATCCGCTCTTTACAGGAGATCCCGGCTAAATATGCTGTTTGGAACGACAAAGACAACTATCACAAACATTTTGAGCAGATGGGCTCCTTTGAAACAGGACACGCCTGCGAACGACTGACGGATGTGATACTAACACATACGATGACACCAAGGAAAAACTCTGGAGGGAAACACCATGACAAGAAATAAACACATATGGATCTTTAATGCCGGAAACAGCTACAGCGGCAACCCAAAATGGCTGTTTGAATATATCCGCAGACATCACCCGGACATTCGCACTGTATGGATGTGCTACCACAAAGATGTCAGAAACTATGTGAAACGGCTCGGCTATGAGGCCTGCCTTTTTGATTCCACCGCCGGCAAAACTATTATGAAGGAAGCCGGAGTTTATGTCGTCGAAATGTGTAAAGAAGTTTTTCAGCCGGAATTAGAGGGGATCACGATACTCAATTTGTGGCATGGTGTTGGCTGCAAAAGTATTGAACGAAAAGTAACCGGCGGCTTTCTACAGGAACGCATTGCCAAAAAATATATCCGCAACAACCGTATCTACAAAAATGCGCAGCTCTTCTTAGTGACCTCTGAATTGATGGAGAAACACTTTATGGAACAATGCGGCATTGATGAAGAATTGTTGATCCGCGCCGGCTATCCACGCTGTACCGTAACCGATCCGGTCTGCACTTATCCACATGATATACGTGCCATAAAAGGGCTTTCTGACGATGCACGTATCGTAGTTTATGCACCGACCTACAGAGATTACGCCAAAGAAAACTTTATCAAAGCTGCGATTCCGGATATGGACAGACTTACGCAGGTTTTGCAGGAAGAAAATATATTACTGGTTCTCAAAATGCATCCTTTAGTAGAAAAAGATACTGAATATCTACAGGTAAAAGCACAGTATGAACATTGCCCAAACCTGTTATTTTGGGATAATGCCAACGATATTTATGAAATTTTTGAGGATGTCGATGCGGCGATCATCGACTATTCTTCCATCTTTTATGACTTTATGGCACGCGGCGTCCGAAAGTTTATCCGCTATCTAAACGGTGATGAAGAAGAGCTCCGCGACTTTGTATTTGACGTCAAAGAAATGACCTGTGGCGAGATCGCAACGAACTTTGAACAGTTGCTGCAGGCATTGCAAACATTGACGGAATCACCGGCCGAAGAACTCGACCGATTAAACCACTTATTTTGGTCGTATTCCAACGAAAATGCCTGCGAGATCATTATAGAACGCGCACTTCAATTTACTCCTTTGATGCGCCAGCTTCCAACGCTGTACAGCTTTGATATATTTGACACACTCATCTCGCGCAAGTGCCTCTATCCAGCGACGATTTTTAGTTATGTGCAAAGCAAAATGTGCACCGGCACGGTGGACTTCCCGCCATATCTGCTGACAAATTATTCTGACGTCAGACAGCAGTGCGAGCAGAATGTGCGTGAATACTACAAAAAGTCTGTATTGCTGCGCAACGATGATCATTTTGAGATTCAGTTTAAAGAAATCTTTGACCACATGGCAGCACTGTATGGTCTTGACGATATGCAGAAAGATCAGTTAATGCAATGGGAGATTGAAGGAGAACTTGAAGCCGGTATTCCGCTTGTGCCACAGATTTCCTTACTCAAAAAATATATTGCAGAGGGAAACGACATTGTTCTGATCAGTGATATGTATCTGCCTAAGGAAGTGATCGTAAAGCTGCTTCAGAAAGCAGATCCACTATTAGCAACGCTTCCTTTGTATGTATCCAGTGAAGTCGGACATCAAAAGACAACCCGCAAACTGTTTTTGCACGTATATTCGGATCTTGACTACTGCTACGAAAAGTGGATCCATATCGGCGATAACCGATTTGCTGATCAGGTACAGCCGGAAATGCTCGGCATACAGACTGCACCGATACCAGTTCCGGAATGGACGCCATATGAAAAACGTCTGGCAGATTACAGCAGCCACTATGAGTTTCGCTGTGTTGCTAAGCAGATACAATCTTTCCGCCTTACGCATCCCGCCCCGGAAGAGCAGTTTGCCTATTGCTATGCGGCACTCTATCTCGTCCCTTACGTAGTGCATGCCGTATCACATGCCGTCAAGCAGGGTTACCGGACACTGTATTTCATTTCCCGTGACGGACATTATCTAAAACAGATTGCAGATGAAGTGATCGCCTCCAAGGGATATTCCATCCGCACCAAATATATTTACGGATCCAGAAAAGCTTGGCGGATCCCATCCTTTATTGATCATGTTGACGAAGAATTTTTTAGCGAATACGGCAGTCTGATGGGGATCCAGTCCTTTACCGGGCTGTTATCAGCTCTATGTCTTACAGAGGCGGATTTCGACCGTTTCTTCCCGGAGCTTGGCTATGTAAAACATGCAAAACGATACTCCGTCAAATTTATGCAGGAAATATGTGGCATACTGAAAAACAGCTCCGCTTATCGAGACTATTTACTTCAAATAGCTGCTCAAAAAAGAAGCGCTGTGATTGCTTATTTACAACAAGAGATTACTTTTAAGGAATCCTTTGCTTTTATCGAATACTGGGGGCGTGGCTATACACAGGACTGTCTGACCAGACTTCTCAGTGAAGCAGTCGGATATACCATTGATACGCCGATGTATTACGTCCGCTCTATTTACCCGACGGTAGGACATTCCATTCGATACAACTATTCTTCCAATATGCATTCTCTTGTTTTTGTGGAAAGCATTTTTGCAAATGTTCCCTACGAAACAGTACAACGCTATGAGCGTGCAGAGAATGTCTGGAAACCGGTACTCACACCGAACAATAACAATGTCAGACTGCATGCGGCACTCGAAACATATCTGCCGACATTTTGCCATGACTTTTTGTCCTTACAATTACAAGACGAGGAAACCGTTGGCAGACTGTTATACAATTTCGGACTTGCTTACTTTAGCCCGGATACGACAGATCCCATCTTGCTGAACGTCTTCTCGAACCTAAAGGACTCTGTCGCGCTTGGCGAAAAAAGCGAAGAATATGCTCCGCCGATCACTTGCAAAACGATCATAAACTGGATGCGTGGAAACTCTTTTCATACAAAAGACCTCGAGATTTCCATGAAAAAATCCTCACTGCCTTTCCGTGCCATCTACCGCGGATACGCCTGGTACTGTAAAGATGTCCGCGATAGGATCCGTCGCAGACAGGGCAAAAAAATTTATTAAAGAATGGACGGTTATTATGAAACATATCGACTATTATTTTTCACGTGCTGTAAGCCTTCTGTTTCTTGGTTTACTCACAATCCTCTGCTACTGTGCAGGCATGACCTTAAACAGTCACGCCACACAGTTTTACAAACTATTTGACCATCCGCAGATTTTCGTGTGGGTGATCGCTTTCGTTGTGATGATCGGCAGCATCACATGGTACCGACTGACAAATCACTCTGTCCGCAGCAAATATCTTACGACCATCCTGCTCGTCGCATTACTTTTTACCTTGCAGATGATCGTATTATTTGCATTACATCCAGTGCAGATCACGGATGCCTATATTATTCGCGATCAGGCAGCCGCCATTGCGAATGGCACCGATCAACAGATCAACTATAATACGCAAACACACTACTTTATTGATTATGGAAACAACTATTTCTTTCTGACTTTGTGTGTAGTTTTTTACAAATTATTGAACCTACTATCGATATCTGATGACATACTCGCTTTCGGCATATTGAATGTATTGTTCATTGATGTATCTATCTGGTTTGGGTACCGTTTCATCAACTGCTGCCGCAAAGATCTTACATCCACGTATTTACTGCTGTGCGTACTTAACCCATTAAACTATCTGTTTATACACTGGAGTTACACTTGTACCTGGTCACTGCCATTTATGACAGGGATCCTATATCTCTATGCAAGATCACGCCACACATATCAACCGGGGTACCGATGGCTCTGCCGGCTGGCTATCGGAATATGCAGTATTATTGGTCTTTACCTGCGCCCAACCATTCTGATCCCGACGATTGCCCTTCTATTGATCCAGAGCATCCGGGGGCTCGTTCAGCGCAAACGTCATGCACAGCCAAGCCAACATCCGTTATATTGCAAATTGATCGCCGGAATATGTCTCTGTGCTCTTTGGGTCCTTTGTTTCTGCGGCATCCGCTACACCGCACACTACTATGCCCCGGAACGTTCCGGCAACTTTCCTGCCACCCATTGGCTCATGATGGGATTGTCAGCCGATGGAACCTTTCAGCTCGAAGAGGAACAGTATACGCAAAGTTTCCAGACGAAGTCCCAAAAAGTGCACGCCAATCTTGGCAAGATCAAAGAACGGTTAATGGACTATGGAATTTCCGGACTTACCAGACACAGCCTGCGCAAACTTGCTGTGACATGGGGCGATGGTTCTGCCCGCTATTTTCTGCGCACCGGCGAAAATGATCGAGTCCAGCCATTAACACTGCTTGACAGCGAACAGACAGATTTCATGATCGTATACTGTCAGGCCTTTCGTCTTGCAACAATGCTGCTTGCTGCGGTCTCTCTATTGTCCAAACACGGCAAACGATTAGAGGATCCACTATTTCCTGTGGTTCTTACTGTATTTGGCGGCATCGTATTCTATCTTCTCTGGGAAGCAAAAGCAGAATACAGCATTCCTTTTATCCCGATCCTGCTATGTTTGTCAGCGGATGGCGTGCAAGCCGCCCAGTCGTTCCAACATGGAGCAATACCTGCCAAACGCGTACGACAGACAATGCTTATGTGCCTGTCTGTCACGATTTTTCTTACGTTATGTGCCTTTTCCTCCTTTACCGTACAGCCCGTCACACAAAAAAAATACTCTGTAAATGTTCATACAGAGCATTTTTCACGGTTTATAAATATGGAGCAAACGAACATTTCAACAATCTCACAGACATTTTATGCACGTCATGCGTTTAACACACTGAAGATCCGTGCTAAGGCAAATGGTACAGATTCAAACTATGCCCTGACTTTGCTGCAAAACGGCCAAACGTTATATCAAACTAATCTGGATCACACAGCCATATCCGATAATTATATTACGCTTTCTATTCCAGTGCAGAAGCCAAAGAAAAACACACGTTATGAGCTAAAGATTTCTGCATCAGATGCCTCCAAGGGGGATGGGATCCTCTTCGGATTCCGGCTGTCAAAAACGCTTGGCAACTATCCCGGCTCATTGCACCTTGACGCCGGAAATGTTCCCTATGATCTGTTTTTGCAGGTTTACCAAGAGCAGCAAATACCTTATATGTCGATCAGCAGCTATCTGATGTTTGCCGGTCTCTGGTGCAGCATGATATTGCTGATCTTCTATTGCTGGAGAGAGGAAGCTTTCACGGTTTGTGATGCCATATAGGCGTCGCAGACCGTATTGACATCTCCTGTCTGCATGATTGTTCCTTTATTAATCCAAACCGCGTGATCGCATAATTTCTTAACCTGATCGATCGAATGGGATACAAAGACCAGTGTTGTTCCGCCGTCTAACATCTCTGACATTCTCTTCAAGCACTTTTGCTGGAAAGCATAATCCCCCACAGCAAGTACCTCATCCACGATCAAAATATCCGGGTCTACGACCGTTGCCACCGCAAAACCAAGTCTTGCACGCATTCCGGAAGAAAAATTTTTGATCGGCGCATCAAGAAAATTTTCTAACTCCGCAAATTCCACGATCTCATCGAAATGCTGTCTCATATATTCCATTGAATGTCCTAATATTGTTCCATTCAGGAAAATATTCTCACGAGCGGTCAGATTCGGGTCAAACCCGGCTCCCAATTCCAAAAGCGGGGAAATATTCCCATTACGGATAATTTCTCCTTTATACGGCTTTAACACTCCACAGATTGCCTTCAAAAGAGTCGACTTCCCCGATCCATTGGAACCGACCAACCCCCATGCTTCTCCTTTATGCACCTGAAAAGACGCATCTTTTACCGCCAAAAATTCCTGAAATAATAACTCTCTCTTGACCAATTTGACAAAATACTCTTTCAAATTGTCAATCTTTTCCGATGCCATATTAAAACGTATCGTAACGTTTTTCACATCAATCACTACATCACTCATAACCTATCCCCTTTTTATCCGACGTTTTATACACAACCTTCGCACACCCAATCGGTCGTATGTCCACATATTACTTACTCAAACTTCCCATACCTCAAATCCTTCACAACCACATATTGCTTATTATGTCAGCAACAAATAAACTATTTTGTAGCCGGTAGTCTGACTTGTTCTGCCGGCAGCGAACTAAGATAATTGCCGCAG
>NZ_QULH01000031.1:0-1257 GCF_003481635.1 Clostridium sp. OM05-6BH
GCCTTATTAAAATACTTCTGTGAGCAGGCACCATAATTCAACATCGCCACAGCGAAGGGATAAGCATCCACATACGATGAACTATTCTTAATTATGTATTGTGCATAGTCTCTGACGGTATAGGTATATTCTTTGCCGCAATTTCCATTTCCATCAAACATCTGCGCTTTAATATCCTGTGTCATCTCATAGGATGATACCTCACATGGAAATTTGTAATATGTTGTTCCTTCTTTGATCGTGGTGTTCGTCTGTGCCGCGGAAACAGGCACCTTCGTAACAGTTCCATTCGGAAGGGTAAACTGCATATACGCATCCTTATCTGCAATAATCTGATCCGACAACTCCATGTAGAAATTGACGCCGATATTACCGGTAAGACTTAAGGAATAACCGGCAAGCTTAGCGCCGATGCCATCTATGATCGCACCACAGTCATCACATTTTCCATCATTATCCGCATCCGGATGGTCACCATAGGTATTCTTCTCTGTATTCGAATACGCATAAGATACCGGCTCTCCCGGTTTGCCCTCACATCCGTTATAAATAGCGTTCTTGTAAACTTTAGCTCCACCTAAGGTCGGATAATTGTCTGTTCCGATGGTCTGTCCCCAGATGGAGCCATCGTAAGTCACAGTGTCATCACCTTCTCCGGTTGAGCAGCCCTGTGACAGGAGATACGCAACTTCACCGGTCTTGTACTGCTCTGTTGTTTTTCCCTCAATTTTTGTAGTCATTCCGCTATTCGTGCCTATCGCAGCTCCTGTATAAACGGTGCTGTCATAATAACAGTTTGTGATGGTTCCATTACTTAAATTCATTCCAATCACACCACCAACATGTGAGCCTGTTCCATTGACCTCGCTTGTGGTATAACAGTTTATGATGGTCCCGTTTTTATTATATCCGTTCACTCCTCCTACATATGATTGACCACTGACAATCCCTGTATTATAGCAGTTTGTAATTGTTTTGTTATTATCTCCGCTCACTCCTCCTACAGAATCTTCTGTTCCACTGACTTTGCCTTCGTTATTACAGTTTGTAATTGTTCCGCTATTATCTCCGTCAATTCCTCCTACATATGATTGGCCACTGACAATCCCGGTGTTATAGCAGTTTGTAATTGTTTTGTTATTATCTCCGCTCACTCCTCCTACAAATGATTGACCTTTAATAATCCCTGTGTTATAGCAGTTTGTAAGGATTCCTAAATTGCATCCACACACACCTCCAAAAGAACTGGCACCATCT
>NZ_QULH01000031.1:1267-22089 GCF_003481635.1 Clostridium sp. OM05-6BH
GAATCTTCTGTTCCACTGACTTTGCCTTCGTTATTACAGTTTGTAATTGTTCCGCTATTATCTCCGTCAATTCCTCCTACATATGATTGGCCACTGACAATCCCGGTGTTATAGCAGTTTGTAATTGTTTTGTTATTATCTCCGCTCACTCCTCCTACAAATGATTGACCTTTAATAATCCCTGTGTTATAGCAGTTTGTAAGGATTCCTAAATTGCATCCACACACACCTCCAAAAGAACTGGCACCATCTGCTGTTCCATCAACTACGCCTTTATTATAACAATTGGTAATTGTTGAACTATTATATCCACACACGCCTCCAACCCGGCTAAAACCACAGAAATAAGAATTTAAAATTCCTACATTTGAAATCTTACCTCCGTTATAACCAAAGAAGCCTACCTCAGATGTATTCTCTTGCTTAAAATACAATCCACTGATTGTGTGGTTTTGACCTTCAAATATACCAGTGTATGGACTATACGAACCATTACAAGTATTTCCAATCGGTGTCCATTCCTTGAATGTTCCCTCATTTACTGTTCCATCCGACTTCAGAACATTTTTATTCACAACAATATCCGCTGTCAGGACTGCATTTGCTGATGTCTTCTGCGTCACACTCGAAAGTGTACCATTTACAAGTCCTGCAAACCAGTAAAGCTGACCTGCATTACTGATCTCATAAACCGCATCCTTGCTATCGTCCCCATCTATATCATACTTGTCTGTGGTAAGCTCTGCCGGCTGGTATACCTCATTACAGGCACAGAAACCATTCTCGCCAATGCTGTGAGATTCCGTTTCTTTCGTCACATATCCGATCGGGCAGTCCTTGCATGCCACATTTTTTATATGTTCTTTGTCATCTTTCCAAGTGTATGTAACATCACCGTCTTTGTTATGTGTATGCTCTTCTCCATCTACCAAAAGGCTCGCACCATCTGCCAAAGTGAGTTTCTCCGGATTAGTAATACTCGCACCACTCTCAAATTCAATGCTTTCCCCACTTGCAATCGTTAAATCTTCTTTTAAAGTGGCTTTACCATATACATATGTTTTCGTTACATTAACTTTCTTCTCATAGTCTTTCCATTGCTTTGTGATGACAGAGTTGCTACTATCAACATTTTTTATTACAGAATCTTCTGGATATGCTTCATATGTTTTACCAATTTCCGCCAGAATCTGACTGCCTGATATGGTAATTCCATTCTTTGATGAAATTGCCCCCGCCATATCCTCGGTACTCTTAGCTTTAACATAACTATCCTTTATACTTACTGTATTACCCAAAATTGCATCATTAATTTGATTATTGTTCACAGCAATATGACTATTTTCAATCGCTAAACTCCCATGACATCTGATCTCGGAAGTTTCCACCGTTGCTCCCATTATACTTAGGTTACGTGGCTTCCTTGTGCTTCCTGCAAGGATACTTTCACAATTCAGACTTCCGTTATTATCACTCTTTATTGTCAAAGTATGCTCATTCTCACTATTTCCCGGTTCAATTTGAATATACTGCTCCACGTTATTGGTTCCTGATAACAGAATCGAAAGATCCCTATCGCAACTCAAATTAGTAATAGACACACCTTGCAGTACCAACTGATTCTCTTCACCGTCATAATACCAACCATTTCCCTGATATATTGTATTCTTATTATCTTTTCCATCGTCTTGAAGTTTTCCATCCCAAATAACTGCTATAGTAGTGCCATCGCCTACATACAGATACTGAGGGGCATTTTCTGCCAAAGTAATTTCCGCAGTCTCCTCCGCCTTCGCATTCATCACGCCCCAGCCGCTGACATCCACCACTGACAGCATCATAAGAGCCGCCATGGCTCCGGCAAACATCCGCCTTATTCCTCGTTTTCTTTGTTTCATATCTTCCTCCCTTTCCCTGCGATGTACTCTCGAAATTCTTCGTTTAGAAGATTCTGTCATTCAGAGATTTTCGCATAATTTAAGATCATTTCCTTAATCCTGCGTAACTCCGGGGTATAATCCTTGTTGTCCTCTGATCCCCAGATAAATCCGCTGGCACAGTACGTACAAACCGTCATCATTGTATGCACTGTCACACGAAAAAATTCCTCCTTCGGAATATCCGTACGAAATGTGTGATCCTCCTTTGCCTTCTCATACATCCATTCCAGTCTCGTATCGACCGAATAAAGGGATGCATGAAACTCCTCAAGCTGTTTCTCCTCTACTTTCTCATGGGTGACATAATGGTTGAAATTGTCATTATACTGCAATAAATCCTTGTGATGCTGGTACATTTCGATATAACTATCCAGCGTGAAAGTAAACCTATCAATTGCCGGAATATCTCCAATCGATGTAAGCGGACGCTTCGCATCCAGTGCATCCAGATACTCTTTCCATTTGGCAGCACACACCGCGATCACTAACTCCAGCTTATTCGGATAATAGCGGAATAATGTCGCACGTCCTACTCCTGCCGCCTCTGCAATCTCTCCCATGCTGACCGGCTCAATTTTCTTCTCTACAAAAATTTGAAACGCAGCATTGATAATTGCTTTTCGTCTGTTATCCTTCATACTACTTTTTATCTGTGTCTCATTCATAAAATAATCCTTTCCGTGATACTCGCTGTCTCAATCATACTGAAAGATTATTGTCTTGTCAATATCGGATAGGGGGAAAATGATTATCATTCGCTCATCATTTATCCATTATAATTCAACACTTTCTTGCAAAGATCCCTATTTTCTTTTTCAAAATCTGCGGTACCAAGGATCTCACACTGCTTGTCAATATAAGGAAAATCAAGGGAATCTTCCAGCCGATTCAAATACACATATTGATCCAATAGAGAACGGATCCCTGTACCGCTTCCATCAAAGTGTTTGAACATATGCGTCATAATAGCTTACGTTTCACTTCCTCCACAATATCTTTTATACTCTCCGCCATATCCGCTTGTATGCCTACTGCTCTGTCACCAAAACTTTCCGGAACAATTGCCTGGTCAAGACTCAGTCTGAGATGGTATCATTACACGAACTGTATATCCTGAAGTTCCTCCCCATGTAGAATATGCCTTAAGTGATTTAGGCAAAACCCCTAAACCGATTCTTGATTCTATGGTTGAATGGGGAAATGCATATAAAAAAAAGAGTGAAATTTCATGATCTCACCTTTCTCTTATCAATCACTATTTTCCACTCTTTTGTTATTGCCGGACAATTTTCACAATCCAGCTTCGATAAGACACATCTGATTCACCGTTACTTTTCTTCCCCAAATGCAACCTGCCTGTCACACAGCTTAAGTGCAGCCGGACGGTGAGTTACAATGATCACTGTCTTATCCGTCATGCTGCGAAGATTCCCAAGAACTGCTTCTTCCGTTCCGGCATCCAGTGCACTTGTAGCTTCATCCAGAAGAAGTACCGGTCGGTCGGAATAAATTGCCCTTGCAATCGCAAGCCTCTGCATCTGTCCTTCGGATAGTCCCAAGCCACGCTCTCCAAGCAACGTATCAATCCCATGCTCCAGTTCTGCGATAAAGCCATCCGCACAGGCAATCTGTAGAGCTCTGTGAATGCCTGCTTCATCTCCTGCTCTGTTCTTATCTGAAAATGTAATGATATCCCGGATACTTCCACTCATAAGCTGATTGCCCTGTGGAACATAGGCAAACATGGAACGGTCACAGCCATACACTTCTCCGTCATCCACTGCATACAAGCCCATCATAAGCTTTAACACAGTACTTTTGCCACAGCCACTCGGACCGGTAAATGCCACAAACTCGCTCTTTCGTATCATAAGGCTGTAATCCTTTAATACGATTGGCATGATCGTGTCTCCCTCGGTAATGACCGGCGGAAGGTATGTAAAATCCACATGCGACAAGCCGAAAGTGCTGTTATACGGAATATATTTTACTTCATCCTCAGCATACGCCTCAATCTCCATCAGCCTCTCCGCACTCGCAAGCATAGCGAAATACTTCGGCAGATAGCCTGTGATATTGGCAAACGGATTCTGTATCTGGCTGATAAGCTGAAGCATCGCCATAAATGTACCGTAGGTCATAGTGCCACCATAGATACTAAAAGCTCCATAGACTGCTCCAAGCACATAAGCTCCGTTCATAACTGCTCCAAAGCCGATATTGCACACATTAGAAAAATGATTCTTACGCATGCGGGCTTTCTTGTGCTCGCTCATATGGCTTTCCGCCTCAGTAAGACTATCCGCTTCCTTGCCAAATGCTTTGACGATCATCAGACTGCCAAGATGCTCCTGCAAGAAGATACGGACAAATCCATCCTTTTCCTGCATCTGCTTGTGCAGCTTTTTTAACTGCTTTCTGAAAATATAAGTAAGCAGCACCAGAAGTATTCCACCCGGCACAAGGATATAGGCAAACCTCGGTTCCATAATAAGGATTACCACAAGTGCTCCTGCCATCTTCGTTACCATTCCGGCTACGCCCGGCACAATCGTGGCAAGCCCCTCTGACACGACAACAGTATCTGATGTCAGGCGGTTCATCCACTCACCAGAATGGATTGCGGTGACTGCTCCATAATTGTGTGTAAGAAGCCCTGCAAACAGCCTGCTTTTGAATGTATTCTCATAGGTTGCCTTAGCGTATTCTTCTAAGAACCGAAGAACTGCCCGGAGTGCAATCTGCCCCACCTCAAGTGCCGCAAAGAGGACACAATAGGTAATCATTTTGGAGCTGTCATGTGCCACTGCCCCATCAATCAGTCCACGCAGGAGCAGAGCATAAAAAACACTGCTGATGCCAAGTACCATCTGCAAAAACAGCAGGAATATGATATATAATCTGCTTTTGCCTGCGACCTCGTTGATAAAGTGCAGGGCGGATTTGTTCGTTTTTTTCATAAATAATCACACCAACTTCGATTCATTTTTCTCTCTTTTTTCTCAAAACAGATTGTAATCTCATTCTGATTTTCTTCAAAAATATCCGCAGCTTATATGGTCTGCACCACAGCCACACATACAATCGGTATCTTATGTCATCGGTCTTGTACTGCTTCCCTTTGTGGGCAAAGTCTGTCATCACACCAATAACATCTATTTTAGGGATTCCACTCTCTATCCCAATGCAGTTATCACCAAGGATATCATAGAAATCTTCATATACCTTGATAATTCTGTGAAGCACATACTGGTCTGTGCCTCTTTTATACAACACGACATCCCATAGCTTACAGCTTTCGCCCTGCTTCACCTCACGCACCGTGAAAGAGTCCCGTCCCTGCTTTAACAGCGGCAGCATACTCACTCCTACATTTTTGTATGTGAGAGTATGGAATTTACGTAGATATTCCTCATAAGATAATCTGGTCATTCCTCTATCGCTCCAATGCCACGCAGCTTCTCCACAATTGACTCCACATCCTTTTGCAGCACATCCTTCGGAGCATCGTACTTTTCATACATTGCCTCAACAATCTGCTCTTTGGTACTATCTGTTTTCAGGCACTCCACAATAAAAGCCGCTGACTTGTTGCTTCTGACAAGTCCGGCAAAGGAGCTGGTTACATCAATTAGTACCTGCTCTCCATCGCTGTCGTGTGTGATAAATGTATCTTTTAATCTCATCTATGATTCCTCCTGTTTCTTAAGTCTATTCATTCCTTCATAAGCAACCTTTGCAGCCTCGATATCCATGTTGCAGCCAAGCCGGTAGACCGGCATTACATTAAGCATCCTATCTATAAGGGAAAGTGTCTGCTTCATTCCGTCCGCTGATAAGCTGCGGTTCGTCTGCTGGACAATCATCGGATATGCGGCATGTGGCTCTGCCGGTTCGATATGATTTGTGGTATCTCTTGTCAATATGCAGATGCCCTTTAGCGGTACTGCAATATTCGTGCTTAGTCTGTGCTTGCCATCCCAGGGTGTACCATATGCGGTCATGCCGGAGTCTGTGATATGAAGAAGCGGCTTGTCATCGTTTACCAAGACGGCACGCTCCCCGAAATACTCTCTCCACAGTCGTGTGTGAGTGGACTTGCCGGTACCGCTTTTCGCTGTAAAAAGATAGCCTTCGCCATCTACTGCAATGACCGAGCCATGAAAAAGCAGAGTATCACAGGATAAAAGGCGGTCTGCAATCTTGCGATAGACCGCAAGTGTCTCTAAGTAGGCATCGGAAAAATGCCTGATAGGAATGCCCTCTTTGATATCTTCTCTGGCGGATTTCTCACGCTCAAAGTCGATATCGGACTGCGTGGTGGCAATCGTGAAATAAACCGGTGACACAGCTCCACTAGTTTCTGTAGCTGTACCCCTTTGAACATCTGCCACCATATAATCTTTGCAATATTCTCTGATATAATCACAGACAGGACAGATGGTAAAATACTGTCCTGCCAGACGGATTGTAAAGTTCTTCATATGCGACCTCTGATTGCATTCAAATTATAATTCTACTTCTGTTTCTTTTTCTTCCGGATAAATAAAGCCATTCCTGTCACTGCAATCGCTGCCGCAATTACTATCAATATAATTCCCCGCACCGGAATACTATGTGATTTTTCGGAGGCTGTATCTGCATTTGAGCCGATGGTATTTTCGTCGGCATCTATGCCCTCGTCAATTCCTGCAATCTCTGTGCCACCACTCTGCTTTTCTGTACCACGATTTTGTACTGTAGCGCCGTCATCTGTCTTGTTTTCTTTCTTGTACTGCTCCGCAAGTTTCTTTTCCTCTGCGGCTGTATCTACAGAGGAATCTACAGTCACTTTATACTGTGGTGTAACATTAGCTGTCGAGGTACTGTTACCTCCTGTATTCTTTGTATCGGTCTTATTATCCTTTGAGCTGGTCGAATCCCCTGTGTTGTTGCTTTGACTATTATTGTTTCCGTTTTCATCTGTGTCCTTCTTATCCGTATTCCCATTGGAATCCTCGATTTGGGTATCTGAGGAAGCAAGTACCACACTCTTTAGATTTCCGGCACCAGAAAATGCATTTGCATGAATTGTCGTAACTGTAGATGGTACGATGATCTTCTCTACCGAATTACATAATAAAAATGCATAATCATTGATTTCTGTTACCGCCTTGTCGTTAATATAGGCAGGAATGGTAACCTCTTTGTCGCTTCCATTATATGCATAAATTGATACGTTTTCTCCATTATCTTCGTATTGAAAATTTCCATAATATTCTGTCGCATACACCTGTACACTTCCAAACAGGCAAAGGAAGCAAATACATACTGCTGTTAAAATCATATTTTTTATCTTCACAATCAATCTCCTCTGTACTGGTTGATAATGACAGCCATTTATAAATACCCGTTACTGTGCTAAATAATTTAAATAGCTTCTCTGTTATTTGGAAAAAGCGGCGGTTTGCACCGCCGCCCCCTGAATAATGGTATTCTTAGTCTCCGAAGCCTTCATCACCGCCACCAATCTGACCACCGCCACTGGTAGTAATCACATCTTCTGTTTCAAATTCAATAATTTCCATTTCTGCTACTTCATAAGCTTCTTTCATTTCTTTGTCCTTCCTTTCACTTAAACTTAATTTTCGCTGTACTTGTTATTCTTTACACCATATATGGAATCACTATATACTGTATATCGGATTCCATTCTTCTCATATATCATATATCCCGTAACTGTATGTCCAGTTCCATAATAATTTGATTTTGTATAATAGAACTGTCCTTCGCTGCCCAGCTTAGATAACACGGAATACTGTGACACGCCATCTGTTTCAAGGGTAATTCCATCTGCCTTATAATCACCCTTCTTTCTGATAATACCAATATCTACCAACTTACAGTCCTCCGGAACCGTATAGTTGAAATAAAATGCCATCTTATATCCACCGGTAATATCCTCGTAGGTTGGTTGCGCTATTGTTATCGTCGGCTCTTTCACTACCTCACTGTCTGCCTGCTCATAATATGCCGAAAGTGTGGTGTCTCCGGTGATGATGAAAGTATATGTGCTGTCGTAGCTTACGATATTGCCATTGGCATCCTTCCAGCCCACAAACTGTTTACCGTCAATCGGATCTGCAGTAACCGTAACACTAGACTGTGGAGCCTTTTGCTCTGTCTGTAAACCTACTACTGTCAATGTATAAGTAATAGCCTGTGCCTTAAACACCGGATAAAGACTGGTATTCTCACTAAAGGTTGCAGTTTCAAAATCAACCACATCTTCTGCTGTTGCACCGCTTGCCTTTGCAGACCATCCAAGGAAGTCAAAGCCTACCTTTGTCGGTGCATTTACTGTAGCGGTGATCTTTCCTTCGCCGGAAACAACCTTCCGGCTGTCCAAAAGCTTTCCTGACTGATGGTAGAAACTTACTGTCACATAAGCTATATCTGCTCCTTCATCTGTTTTAACCTTGACAAATTCCGGTGTCAATGTCGCATCACCAATCACTGTGAAGTTGTAAACAGCATCCGTACTTACCGTTGTTCCGTAACTATCCTTCCAGCCTACAAATTCATAGTTATCATTCGCTGTTGCTGTCACTGTTGCTTTCTGTCCATATACATACCGTCCTTCACTCGCTATACCAGTTCCACCTTCAACGCTTTCACATGTCACTGTATATTTTACTTCATCAAGCCATGCATAATATGCATCCGGACTGTCATCTCCTAACGTAAAGGTATATGTACTCTCTGTTCCTACAGATGTATTGCCTGCTTTATCTTGGGTCCATTTGCTGAAAATGTATCCTACACTTGGTGTTACTTTAAGGGTAACGGTATCGCCGTTTGCATACCATCCATTTCCTGATGCTATGCCTCTTTTAGCATCCGCATCCGCATCCGCAAATGATATGACAATATTATGGTCTGCCTTGATAAGTCCATCTGCACCTACTGTAGACGCTGCAAGCAGCTTATCAAAGGCTGTTGCAACATCTGTATCAGAAGAAGCCTCTGTAATAGCGCCTGCAGCCACAAGAGCCGTTCGTAAGTTATCAATGGATGCCGTTGTGTACTGCACATCTGCGTACTTTCCATCACTTAAATTCTTATTTACTTTGGCAATCAGCAGTCCAAGCTGTTCAAATGTTTTAAAATCCAGCTTACAAATATCGCATTTGCCATCTAAATCTTCATCGGTGTGCTCAGCATAAGCCGGGGCTTTCTGTGTATTTGAATACGAATAGACCAGATCACCAGGATTACCTTCACAACCTGGATATGTTTCATTCCGATATACTGTATTCTTGGCATCCCCTGCCTTTTTCAGAACAGGATATGTATCACCATTTTCGCCAAGTTCCTGTCCCCATACAGAGCCACTGTAAGTTACGGCATCTTCACCTTCACCTACTGTACAACCTTGTGACAGGAGATACGCAACTTCACCGCTTGCGAATTGTGCGGCGGTTTTGCCGCCATTTTCATCTTCTGTGTCTGCGAGGTAATAGCAATTTTTGATTGGCCCAAAATAGTATCCACATATACCGCTTATATCAGCATCTGAGCTAGTAGCAGTAACAGTTCCTATGTTATAACAGTTTGAAATTGGTGCAATACTACAGCCACACACACCACCTACAGAAGCTACTTGGCCGGTAGCGGTAACAGTTCCTGTGTTATAACAGTTTGTGACTGTGCCACTATTGTATCCACATATACCGCCTATAGTAGCAGATGACTTAATAGTGGTAAGATTCCCTGCATTATAACAGTTTGTGATTGTGCCGTCATTGCGTCCACACACACCGCCCACAAAATCATTCCCCTTGAAATAGGAATCAACAACTCCAACATTTTTTATGTTACCATCAGCTTCTGAACTTCCGAATAATCCAATACGTGTTGAATTATCATTAAAGTATAAACCACTTACGGTTTTATTATTTCCGTCAAACGTTCCTGAATACTGTGTTATATGATCTTCCATACAATCTGCAATCGGAGTCCAGCTTATAAAATCACTTCCGTTGGAAACGTTGCCCTCTGCATCGTATTGTAAGGAATCAAGAAGATTTTCATTTACTGTGATGTTGGCTGTCAGAACTGCATTGGCTAATGTGTTTTGTTTAACACCATCAAGAGTACCGTTTACAAGTCCTGCAAACCAGTACAGCTGACCGGCGTTGCTGATTTCGTATACGGTGTCTTTCGTGCTGTCATCGTCAATATCATATTTGTCAGTTGTTTCAACAGCTGGCTGATATACGGTTGCATTACATTTCGGGCAGTTTCCGAAACCGTTGTTGTTGAAAGTTATTTCAACCCCCTCATGCTTACACTCTTCCTCTTCCGTGGATTGCTGTTCAGTCTTTCCAGCACTATCATTTACCTGCACTGCAGTCTCCTCCGCCTTCGCATTCATCACGCCCCAGCCGCTCACATTCACTGCTGACAGCACCATAAGAACCGCCATGGCTCCGGCAAACATCCGCCTTATTCCTCGTTTTCTTTGTTTCATATCTTCCTCCCTTCCCGTGATACTCGCTGTCTCAATCATACTGAAAGATTATCGTCTTGTCAATATCGGATTGTGGGAAAATGATCATCATTCGCTCATCATTTGTCCATTATTATTCAACACTTTCCCTACTGATCCTGCCGGATTTTTTTCACAATAGTTATTTCTTGGAATGTCCTGCTTCTCCTCTCCTTACTGAAAATCATCCGGACAGCCCGGTACACCCAGTAAAACGGCAGAAGCCAGTGATTTCTTTTCAGTACCGGGCAATAATCATACTGCTCTTTTCCCGGAAACAGTCGTTTTATTATATAAGCAGCTTTTGAAATACTTCCATCTTTTTTCCGATGCTGAGACATGCTGTTTACTACTCTGCGCTCTGTCGTACCATATGCTCCGGAAGTTATATAATAATAAAGCAGCTTACTCTCTTCCGGCGTAAGAGCGTGACGAAATCTTTCCGTCCCTTCTTCTGCGAGGATATCATTCATTCGGAACACTTTCTTGCAAAGATCCCTATTTTCTTTTTCAAAATCTGCAATACCAAGGATCTCACACTGCTTGTCAATATAAGGAAAATCAAGGGAATCTTCCAGCCGATTCAAATACACATATTGATCTAATAGAGAACGGATTCCTGTACCGCTTCCATCAAAGTGCTTGAACATATGCGTCATAATATATACATAGAAATCCTCATCCGTAAAGCGATACTCGGATCGATTTCCTTTCGGACGCAGACGGTCTTTGATCCTGTCATAATAGCTTATCCACTCATTGTGATGACCCGCTCCGTAAAGTGAAGTATGCATTTCAAAATTATAAACCGGTTCTTTTTCATAGACATCATGATTTCCCTGCTCAAAAACTTCGACCTCATAACCGCGGCTTATCATGTAATCCCGGATCTGCTTCGCATAGTCTTTATCAAACAAAATGTCATTGTCCGACATCTGCCGCATGCCGATGGACGGATAAAACTCTTTTAATATCACGCCCTTTAATGGCATATGCCAGATTCTCTGCTCATCCATATAAGAAAAAATCTCTGCACGTTCCCGATCGAATAAGATTACTTTACGGATTGCTTTGGCAATACTCTGTTCCCACTCTGTCGGAAGCTTCACGCCAGCCTTTTTCAGCACGGTTCCGGTAAGTGCTTCCACAAAATGAGCCTTGCTAAATCGATACATCATCTGCATTTTGTCTTCGTCGTATGCTTCCTGAAATGTCTTGATATAAGCCTTCGCAGGCATTTTCTCATTAACACCACACCCTAACAGATAAAGCAGATCACACATCATATCTGAAAGGTCCGCGTTTCTAATTTCTTGCTCCATCCTTTTCTCCTCCATCAACAATATTTTTCTCAGTATATACCCACCCATATGATAAATAAGAGTATTATCTTTGGATTACTTGTTGTATAACCATTATTGAAGTTCTAGAGAATTAGAAATATAAAAATGGAAGTTCTTCTCCTTACAGTATTTTTTTATTTTTTGGATCAGTTTTTCGTCGGTTGTATATTCCAACAAATATACTTCCATTCCGTCTGCTTTGCAAGCTTCCAAATATTTGCTGTAATACTCCCGTGTTTCCCTTGTTTGCTCATTAAATGTCCCTTTATCAAAATCGATACCGCTCCACACAGATTCCTGGTTTACACCTGTCATAATATGATCAACAGCCCCATAGCGTTCTCTATATTCCGTTACATATGTATCCCCACCATTGATGATGACCGCTTTTTTTAATGTCATAATGTTTTGCAAAATCGCTGTAAGACCCTCAAAAATACTTTTGCGCGGAGCATAATAATATACATCACAATTGTCTATAAAAAAACCGTCAACACCTTTTTCAAATAGTTTCTTAGAAAGCTGTTCTATAAACTTCTGCCATGCCGGGACAGACACATCCACCCATTTTTCTTCATCCCAATGCTCATACTTGCCAATTGTAAACTTCTCGTAAGTTTTATAATATTCCCTGAAGTTTTCAACAGATCCAATATTTAGATACGTATATACCTTTGTTCCATTTTGATGGAGCGATTCGATATCCTTTTTTGTAAAATATTGCGCATCAATTACAATCAGATCATATCTTTTAAAGCGTTCCAAAGATGAGGCGTCCGCATTCAGAAACACCCCATAATCATTTTTCTCTAATGTTTTTACTTTATCGTCTTTTATAAAAAAGCATCCCATAATAAACATCAGAATAACTAGTAAAGCCACGGCTCCCATCTGCTTGATTTTTTTCCTGCTCAATGACACTCATCCCCTTTCAATAGTTTCCAAATCTATAACACAGTATAACACAGAATAAATGTGATATGGTGAACTAATTGAACCTCCTTAACTTAAACCATCCACTTCGTTCTTTCTGACACTGCAATCTCTGTGCCTGAGATGGTCAAGCATTTTTGTAACATTTACACTAAAAAAAATCATCGGAGAATTATCATAAGGACATCCTGCTTTGCCGAATCCCTTTTTCTTCACAAAATTCTGTGAAGGCTCTGGAGGTATATTGTGAACCCTGATCACTATGCAAAATAATTTCTCCTTTTACAGGATTTCTGTCAAGGGCAATCTGTAATGTCTGGATAGCCAATTCCGCATATTGCTAACAACCGCAACTTTATTGATTACTTACTAGCTCAAAGTTCCTTTTCATTGCCTAAATGCTCTTATATTTCTGTATCAATGCGCTCAATCGTAATGTGATACTGCTTTAGTCTGCTCCTATAAACAAAATAAAAAGGTAACTAAGAATTTTTCTCAATTACCTTTCATTATCGTTCCATACAACTTATGACGGATAAAAACAGGCTATACCCTCCTACAGATTTTTATCACAACTCCTATCCCCCTATAGGAATCATCGTTTATTTTTTTGAAGTTCTTTCACCACTTTTTGCGGGATAACAAAACGTAGTGTTCCCATGGAAGCCGGTGCTACATCCCCCTCTGCAAAGCAGATCACTATTTCATCTTTTCCATTGATATAAAACTGTTGGTTTTCATCAATCTTGTCAAACAATGCTACCGGTGTATCTGTATCCAGAAAATACACATTATTTTCATCCTTTTTCATATTTTGGCGCATCTGTTTCTTGATCTGTGCCGTAAGTACATCTACATAATCCGCATTCTCCGGGAACAGATTCGATAATTCCAGCAGGTTTCCGGTACTCTTTTCTATCGTATAGAAGGCATCCGCCTGGTATCCATCTGCCTGGGAGGAAAACGCAGACAGCATAACACAATAATATTTCGAAGAGTTCGTGACCACCTTGCTATCCACGGTCAGAGAGGAGTAGCCCAACGCCCCGACCTGCTTCTTAAATTCTTTGAGCAGCTTCTCGGTCTTTTGCTCCATCTGCGCATTGATCTCTTTGACTGATTTGCGCGCCTGTTTTCCGGTTTCCTCGGAGTCATCCATCCCTGCCCTATCTGCATAGATTTTATTCCATTTTACGTCTGCGCTATGCCTTCCATCATCAAACCGGTATTCCCGGAATGTAACCAGCTTAAAGTATTCTCCTATCACCGGCAGGCTCTGCATGGCATAAGCCGTTGCTTTATTAAGATTTGGAAGCAGAATACTCAATGCTAGCATGGCTGCCATGCCGGCAGCAACATACCATCTGTGAGGTTGTTTCCTCGTAGCAGCACAAGCAGCATAATCTGCCTCCTTCACATAGCAGTCCCGTATTCCTCCCATTGCCTGCAGCAGTTCCTTGCTGCTGATTGTATTTTTGATTCTTCGGCTCATCTGATTCCTCCATTCCATGCATTTGAAAATTCGTTACTATCCGTTCTATCGGTCAGACACTGCATGATATTCCTTCATCAGCTTTGTATTTTCCATAATAAATGGCTTTGCCGTATCCTGCCCCCATTCCGTGTCATACATTCCCATCAGATAATCATTCAGCTGTTTTTTGCTTTCAAAACGGGTTACCTGATAAGGAAGTTGGAATGACAGCTTTTCAATAAACAGATATTTATGATTCTTTGTCGGCACCAGCACACCGGTATGACCCACAAACAGTTCATTTTCCGTTTTGCTGAAACTGGAATGCAAAACGACGCTGATCAGAGTTGCCTTTGTCTTGCCGGAAACAGAAATCTTTTTGTTTTTCCAATCCTTTGCCCAAATAGCTGCATGTGTTGCCACATTCTTCGTATATTTCGTCTGCACCGTAGAGAATATACTCTCAAATGCTTTTCTCTGCTTTCCTGAAAACTTCTTAGTCGGTGCATTCTTTAACGCATCCTGATCCATAAACAGCTGCGACGGATTCGCTTTTCTGGTATTGCCGACCTTAATATAGTCCTTCATCAGATCATAGGCAGTAATCCTGCAGTTATAACCGATAAACAGTTTATTTTTCTTCAGCCAGAGCTTACTGATCCGGTTTTCATTATATACCGGTGGCTTTTTTCCCATCTTTCTGAAGCTTTTTTTTACCAGACTGGTATTTTTGATGGTTTTATTGTAGCTTACAACATCCTTCAGCCAGGCATCCGCTGTTTTGGCAGAGATTCCCGCTGACAAAAGGGCACTCCTTACTTCTTTTCGTGACTTTGCATCTGCAAGATTGGAATATGCCGGCTTCTGTTGTTCTGCCGCCACAGACACCTCTCCTGCCGCAAACATACTGACTAACATTGCAGTCAATAAAACATAACACAATATCTTTTTCTTTGACATAACTATTACCTCATTTCTTAATTCAGCCCTGATTTTTTCACAGGCTTGTTTCTAAATATGATATCCTTCCTTTTGCAAATGTATCTTTAAGGACTTCCGCATACGGTGCAATCCCACCTTGACTGCGGACTCCGTCATATGAAAATGCTCTGCAATCTGGTATATCTCATCCAGATAAAAATACCTTCGGACAAAGATCTGTCGTTTTTTTGACGGCAGTCCGTCCAGATACCGGTTGATTGCTTCCTCCAGATCCTTCCGGTCCATTTCCTCTCTCACATTATCATGTGCCAACGATGCACACTCCTTTAATTCCTCCAACGGCTGATCCACACTGTCCCCACAGCGTTTTCCGGCATGCAGATGATCATATCGGTTGATTGCCAGATTTCTGGTTATTTTTCCCACATATGCCGACAAAATCTCAGGTACTGTCGGCGGAATGGACTCCCACAGCTTCAGCCAGGTATCATTCAAGCACTCCCTGACATCCTCTCCATTTCCTAAAATACGATAGGCGATGGAGCTGCAATATCTTTCATACTTGTCCACAGTATTTTTAATGGCAGCCTCATCACGGCACAAAAATTGCGCAATAATCTCCCGGTCATCCCATGCCATTTGTTCCCCCTTTGAATAGTATGATGATTCTGCCATTTTTTCCTCCTTTTACTACCGCAGGTCTATTCCTCCTGATTCTTTACAATGCATTTCTGGCTGTTTTTGTCTATTGCATCATAATATAGTTTTGCATAGGCTTTGCATCCGGAAGAGGTCAGATGTACTCCATCGGATACAAACCACTTTGGGTGCCCTTCTGCAAGAGATGCCCAGTCAATAATCTGCACATTTTTGTATTGCTCTGCCATGGATCGGATCTGGTGATTAGCCTCTTCCTGCCACTGCAAATGCTCCCCGAAGGCTGTGACCCAATAGATCTTCCGGTCCTTTCCAATCGCACGAATCAGCTCTCTGCCGACAGCATCGGAAAAGGTTCCGTTCGTTCCCAGAGCAAGCACGACCGTATCTCCTAATTTTCCTTTTGATTTCAGGTCTTTAACAATATCCTTCGACTGAATAACCTGTCTGGATACCTTGGCATCAATCATACAGTCCGGTAGCTTTTTCTTTACTTCCTTGGAAGCACCAAGTAGAACGGAATCACCAATTGCGGTAATACTCTGCCCACGGATGCTGGCATTGTCATCTTGATCCGTTTTCTCTAAGGGAGCCTTTTTCATTTTTTCCACTTTCCCGGCGGCCGGTGCTTTCTCTTTTGAAGCTTTTACCTCGTCAGCAATCCTCCTGTGTTGTTGCTGTGACATTGCCTGTGCTTTTACGACAGTATCCTTCACAGCGTCCCCCGGCAGCTGATGTGTAGTGATCACACAAACAGCCAGTACAATACAGGCTACAGAGAATCCAGTGCTGGTATAACCTATGACAACACCATCCCCCTTCGGGTTCTGTTTTTTCTTATATTGAAAAAATACCATCAGTCCATGCATCGCAGATGCCGCAAAAACCATCAGTATGATCTGTACACACCAGGATACCGGGCCAAAGTTTTTCTTATAATACCCAAACAGAAAAATGATCGGATACATCCACAGATAAAGCTCATAACTTATTCTTCCTACTAAAGCAAAGGGACTTTTGTCTAGCCATTTCCCCATACTTCCCACTGAAATCAGCAAAAGAATCAGTGCACAAAGTATTCCATCTGCAAACATTCCCCCTTGGTATATATACGGCATCTGCCCTTCCGCTATGAAATAGGCTCCCGTCATCACCACGAGCCCTGCTGCTGTCAGGCTGTTTATAAACCATAACGGCAGCCTTCTTTGTACAAAAGATATCACATCCTTCTGAATCATTGCAATAAACATTCCCAAAAACAGGGCATATATTCTTGTATCTGTCCCATAATAAAGCCTTGATACATCCTCTGTCGGACGATAGACAATGCTCATACGAAGTCCACCAAGAATCACCAGAACAAGCACAGCTGTTCTCGCAGCCGTCATGGATGTATGCTTCTTCAGTTTACGAAGAAGCCAAAACAACAGCGGCCACATAAGATAAAACTGCATTTCTATGGCAATCGCCCACAGATGTGTGTATGGTGACTGCTGGCTCATCCTTGCAAAATAAGATGCATTCTGCCGGATCTGCCAGAAATTATTATATCCCCCAACAATGCTTAAAACTTCACCGCCCCTGCCCTTTGCCACCTCCGGCATACTGACCGCCAGAATGCCCCACACTGCAACGATCATAATGAGCAGAGGAGGATAAATCCTTATGCAACGTTTTTTATAAAATCTGCCTGCTGCATATTCCCCATGTTCCAGGTCCCATACGGATGTTTTATAGATCAGATAGCCGGACAGCACTAAAAACATATTGACTCCGAGAAAGCCGCCCGGAAACCGCCCCGGCATTACATGGTAAAGGACAACTCCCAATATAGCAAAACCCCTTAACGCATCCATCCCTTCTATGCGGCGTTTTTTCTTTTGCTCCTTCATTTTCCTGCTTCCTTCCTACTGCAATAAGGCTTTTTTTTGCGCGCTATATATTATGACAGCAATTTGAAGCAAAAGGTTACATTTTTATTATTTTTTTTTAGAAGACAACCAGCTTCATTATGATGCATTATTACGTAAAAAAGGAAAGCAAATGCCTCCCATTGTGATTTTCAAATACACTTCCATTTATGATATCCATAAAGTGCTTTCCACCATTTTTTAATGCTTTCGCAATGACAGAAAAAATCTTATGATTTTCCCCATCGTCTTCAAGATATCCTATTGCTCCATCCGCCATATTCAGCACAACATCATATCCCTTGTCAAATGTAATCGTGCGAATGTCCTCCTTTTTCATCATGTCTATCTGTTCTTCAAGCGTAATTGGTAATTCCTTTTCGCCATAATTTGTTCCTCCTTACGCAGCTGCCGGATAATTTGCCAGCATTGTCAAAAACACCGTTGTAAAATACTGTCTCTGTGATTCCGGCAATTCCCGCAGCCTTGCATCTATCGAGTTATTTCCAGCATTGTCAGATTCCACGCCCAAAATATAATTTGCATCGACATGAAGAACCTCTATCAATGCGATCAACAGATCTAAACAAATTAGTCAGAGTATAAGAAAAAGTGAATTCAAAATAGTTAAAGATTCTTCCCATGAGGTTAGCACTTTTCATATTCGCTTTATCTTTACTTCCGCACAATATTAGGCTTTTGCAATTAATTTTATCCAAACCGTTTTTTATATTGTGATTGCTCATTGAGTTTACTAAAGTAATAAAATCTTTTTTTGAACAGCCCATATCATTAAATTGTGAGTCTGGCATGAAGTGAAATATCATACTTTGTATTTTGAAAAGAACTTTGGGTATATCATAAGGAGTTCCAATGATAATAATAGAGTTTACTTTTTCTGGATACTTTTTTACATAATCCAATGCCAATATTCCACCTTTACAACTTAGAATTATCATCTTAGTTCATCCAACATTTGAAACATTTCATTTCCACTATCCATATTAATTTTTATTATACGCCATCGTATACAGTGAAATGCCATTTTTCATTTTTTTCTCGCCACATAGTTCCATTCCACATCGAGTATATTTTTTTACTTTTAACGGCGTATCAGTATCCAGAATACAGGGAATATCCTTTGTGTCCGCCTCGGCAAAAGGTTGCTCCAAAATCTTGCGCATATATCCTTTCCCCTGAAATTCTCGCAGGACAACAACCATGGATACTGCAATATAGTCATGCTCTTTTTTGAAAATCTTCGCATACTGTTCGTCTCCGCTTTGTGCCATAGCTATCAGTGCCTTAAGCGGTAACTCGCATAAAAGTCGCTTGATCATATGTAAGGTCGGACCCATTGAAGGTTTTGCCCTCTTACTCCAATAAGCAAGATATCCCTCTCCTATTTCCGATGTGGTATACAGAGTTCCTGCTCTGTAAAACCATTCCGTCATAATCTCAAAGCCTTTTATTGTTTGCTCTCTTGTGAGCATCGTAACAGTTCCGGCTTTTTCATCAGCAAATGCCTCACCGATTCTTCTGCCAATGTCTGCAATTTCTTTCCTTGATTTATTTTCCACTTTTATCATGGATATTCCTCCACCAATTTCGATTGAGATTTCACCTGTTCTAAGAGATTTAATAACTGTTATATTTTGTTATCAAATTCTCCGCAAGTCCTTGAAAACACTGGATTTATCGCAGGTGAGCTTTCCATTATTGTTTCCCTTGTGTTATATCTTCCCATATAAGTTTACGAACTCTGATAAGGGAAAATACAAGGGCAAGAAAAATCTATAAAACAGTATAACACAAAATAAAACCGACATGGTGAACTGATTGAAATGCTTCTGATTTTTTTATTACTGGTTGACCGAATACATTCCAGAACCCGCACATTATAAACGGCCAGTTCTCAAATTGATGTAAACATGCTATTTCTATGCATTTTCCTTCAACAACCACATCCCCAAATATTCATTCTGATCAAATGCTTTTATTTGTTTCATACTATCTTTCTCATATGGCGTTCCTTTATGCTGCAAGGCTACATCATTTGACATTCTTCTTAACATAAAATCAATATCCGTGGTTGATCTACCCTCATAATTTAAAACAGTATATAAAAACAATATTGTTGATTCTTGAATATAAAACAATAGGTATTGCAGTTCGTTTTTTAATGCAATACCTATTATTATGGCTTTTGTATATTCTATCTTCGGCAAATTTGATTTGAACCGCTTTTATATTGTCTTAAATTATTAGAAACTAATTTTCTTTATGAACAAGATTAAAAACACCCAAAAGTACAAACAAAATCCCCATAAATATAAGTGCGATTTTCCAGATGTTTCCCCTGAAAAATGTTATGAAAGAGGGAAATATTTTTACATAAAGCAATACGATTATTCCAAAAATCATTAAAGCCACGCCACCTATTTTTTGTTTGCTCATTTTTTAGTCTCCTTGAAAACAATTATCATCTTTGCAAATCTTTATTAAAATACATATCAACGTTTGTGGAGATATTGTACTTTCAATATTACCACACAAAAAATATATCCGCAATCCCATTTTTTGTATATTTTTTTGTTGCTATATATTATTGGATGTTTAAAAGAAAACTGCATATTTTCAATATGGTTTTTAGCCATATCTTCTTCGCTAACATCTGTTGTTTTTATATTTTTTAATATGGAATCATTTAAAAATTCGATATCTAAATAAGTTTTCACTTGCGACGATGGTAAAGATATAAATTTTCCTTTTAGCAAAAATCTAGTTTCAAATATTTCAGTCGAATTATATAAATGGTAGTCTACGCTGAGGTTACTTATATCAATTCCTAGTTTTTCAAAAAAACCAATTTGTTCATTTGTTAATACGGATTTAAACTTCTCCATATTGTCTGCATTTGTTTCAAACGAAATAGAATCTTCTAAATATATCACTTCATCTGAAATATCTATAGTCCATGGATAAAAATTTAATACCATTTTGCCTCCTCATATAATCAAGTGTTTTTTATTGAAAATTCAAGGTTTCTCAACCTTTTTATCTCAGCGAATAAACCATAGCTATGAGCATTTC
>NZ_QULH01000032.1:0-288 GCF_003481635.1 Clostridium sp. OM05-6BH
TAACACATGGAGCTGACTGTCACTAATAGGTCGAGGGCTTGACCAAAAAGGAACGAAGGCAATTATAATGCCGGAGTACCAAGAACAAGTTCAACTTTGTGGGATGTAAGAAACTATATGCAGTTTTGAAGGTACTAATAAGTGCTTTTAATGGCCTAGTGGCTCAGTTGGTTAGAGCGCCGCCCTGTCACGGCGGAGGTCGAGGGTTCGAGTCCCTTCTGGGTCGTTTTATTATTATATGGGATCTTAGCTCAGCTGGGAGAGCATCTGCCTTACAAGCAGAGGGTC
>NZ_QULH01000032.1:298-16858 GCF_003481635.1 Clostridium sp. OM05-6BH
GCCTTACAAGCAGAGGGTCACAGGTTCGAGCCCTGTAGGTCCCATTATTAATAAAAATGCCGATGTGGCTCAATTGGCAGAGCAGCTGATTTGTAATCAGCAGGTTATCGGTTCGAGTCCGATCATCGGCTTATGGATGGATTCCCGAGTGGCCAAAGGGGGCAGACTGTAAATCTGTTAGCTACGCTTTCGAAGGTTCGAATCCTTCTCCATCCACTTAACCTAAGATAGTGGAACGATTTGTTCTAAGTGTAGAATGAACCGCATATAATTTATCAGAGGTTTTATAAATTATGCCGCGGGGTGGAGCAGCTAGGAAGCTCGTCGGGCTCATAACCCGAAGGTCATAGGTTCAAATCCTGTCCCCGCTACTTAGATATTGGATAGAAATATCTGATTATGCCCAGATAGCTCAGTTGGTAGAGCAGCGGACTGAAAATCCGCGTGTCACTGGTTCGATTCCGGTTCTGGGCATTCGTCTTTTATAAGACGGATGGGATACTAGCTCAGTTGGTAGAGCACTTGACTTTTAATCAAGTTGTCGGGGGTTCGAATCCCCCGTGTCTCACGTAAAAAGCTCATAGTTTATCTATGAGCTTTTTTTACTTTATAGGAAAATGCTCGTAACGTAGAGGGAAGCCAACAAGAATTGCTTTAACAATTCTTGCAAAGCAAAGCGCTGGCTTTGCTTTTTTAATAGGATTAAAGTGTCTTAAGTGTCAAAAGGCCTAAATTTCCCTGACAGGCTATTTTTCTGAATTTTTGACCATAATATCTATCAACGATGCGTCGCATCGCCTTAAAATATCCCAGCACAGCACAAAAAGCTTAAAATATCCCAGCACAAAAAGAATATCCAAAAAAGGATTTTTCACACCTCAATCTTTTAAAAAGAAAAGGGAGCTATCATAGAGAGATAGCTCCAGATGTCAAATAATATTTTGTATTCTAATTGATGAAATACATAATTAGAATTTCTTTTGTAACAATGCAAACCACTGAGCAAGTCCAACCAAAAGTATGGCTGCTAAAATTGATTTCGCAAATAATAATTGATGACTCCAATTAAAATAAAAAAGTGCACCTAATTCTGCAATGAGAATTATTATGGTATTGCGGCGATATATTATCCGTTCTTTCTTACACAAGGGTTTGTTCTTGTGCTCTATGGGGGATAATAGAACTATAGAAATGAACATTGTTATGCAAGCAATGAACATCAAGAAAGTTGATATGTGCATGTAATTTATCAGACAGAGGCTTATGATTATGCTAGAGTATGATAAAACAAAACAATAAGCTTCTTTTGATGCATGAAAGCCTCCTGCATAAATGCGTAATAGGGAATACGCTAGTTCGAACAAGATCCCCACCCATATATTTCCTAAGAGATACGACAATAATAAAATTATTGCAAAATCAGTTAGGAATAAACATACACGTCGCAATCCATATTTAATTATTTTGTCATTGGAATCATCTACCAATCCTAAGGATCGGAAATAATTCACTAAACGATCAATCATGTTTTAATCGCGGTAACGATTTAAACTCATTACTTGCTCGTCTAATTCTTCCTGGTAAAACCAACGTGAACATGATGTTGTTACGGCAAAAGCTGCAGCAAACACAGCAACGTTGCACAAGTTTTTGCTTACAAATAAAATAAGTTTTTTCATAATGACTCCTTTCAAATGTAGCGGGATGAATATATTTGGTATATCCAACCGATGATTTGCTGTTACATTTATATTATAACAGGAAAAAAGTACTACTTTTGGTATATGTCAAAAATATAAGGTTATATGTCAAAAATAAAAGGTTTGATAATCAAAATATCGAAAAAATGGTCAAATTTTGCAAAAATATCATATATTAGATAACAAAAAAAGAAGATAATAATTAGAAATGAGACTATATTATTCTTGAAGTTGAGAGTTCTTTTTTTCTGAAAAAAGGGTGATATTTACAATAAACCAATTGCCCTCGGTCGTAAAGGAACTAATCCCATCATATTTTTCCACAACTTCATTAACATTAGATAACCCATAACCGTGATTTCTGGAGTCCTTTTTTGTTGATTTAAAAGTGACCTTATCAATTTTCTTAAGAGAGCCACTAAAAGTATTTTTAATTTCGAGATACAAAGTGCTCATTTTATAAAGGATAGATACAGAAAGTTTACGCTCCGCATCGTCTTGTAATTTTTCTAGGGCTTCTATTGCGTTGCTCAGCAGATTTCCAAGGGTAATACTAATATCCAGATCACTAACAAATATGTCCGGTGGAACTGCTATAGATAACGAAAGTTTGGTGTTTAACTTTGCTGCCTTTGATAGGTAAAAATTGATTGAGCTGTCAACTGCAATATTGGTAGAGTTAATGTATTGATTACGTGGTATAACCATATTATATAAACCTAAAACATATTCACTTGCTTTATCAGGCTGCTTACAATCTAAGTAGTAAGCAACAGTTTGACAATGGTTTTTGAAATCGTGCTGCAAAGCGTTTACACGATTACTGGCTTCTTTGGTCAGAGCAATTTGCTGCATGTAGAATTCATTTTGTTGAGAAATAGCCTCTTGCTGCAGTACCTGCTGATACATCTGATTGGTCTTATCCATCATATAATAGATAAGCATATTTATAAGACATAGGATCCCCATAGCAAGCATAGTCAGATTTTCGTTTTTATTGCCAAGATTGACCAGCAGATCACACAAAACAACGCTTCCCACCAATATTATAATAAATGCAAAATAAATATGAAAAGGCATTGGCGTGGAAGAACGCATATTATAAAAGCGGTTAAGGAATATTACAAATAAAAAGTAAAGCAGTACAGAAAATGCACTACCAAGAGTATAGTTAAAAGGGATAATTGTGATTTTTTGCATTATTAAAAATACAATACCTTCGCAAAGAATGCTTAATGCCATGACAAAAACAGTCGACAAAATTTTTTTGGCTACAGATCCTCTATAAATTAGAAGACAGATTAGCATATAGCCTGCAAATGAAATAAATGTGTTAAGATTAACGCTGTTTCCAAAGGTATTGATCAGCCAGATAACAAACCACACTGTGCAAATTACTGCGCTTTTGAAGGTTTTATTTATTTTTTTCTCATGTAAAAATAAACTCAGACAGCTAACCAATATAAAGTATCCGGCAATATTGATCACGGTATCAAAAAATAAAGAGTAGTAGTTCATCTGTAGTCCTTCTTTCTGCTGTTTTCTGGTAATTACAGAAAAAAGGCGTCAATGTTTACATTGATAAAATGGTCAATTTTTGAATATGAGAAATAGAGCTTATCTGAACATTCAAAATAATGAAAATACCATTCATTTCAAGTAATTGACACCTTAGTCTGAAAGTTTACCGGGTTTGTTTGCGATTATCGTACATGGATTTCTAATATAATGCCTTTCCCTTAAAAACAGGTACAACAATTAATAATTTAATCTCAAAAAATTATGTACATCTTCTTTGCGGGAATAGCTGATCGGTATATGTACACCATCGCTCATCACAACTTCGTTTGCGCTGTATTCTACAATAAAGCTTATATTTACTATATAGGATTTATGTAATTGCACAAACAGATTTGGTGGTAATTCCTTTATTATTTTGGAAAGTTTATCATAACATAATAGATTACCATGCGTTGTTGCAATCCGGACATTTCTGCCGGAACTCTGGAAATAAACAATTTTACGGCAATCTGCAAAATGTTTTACTTTATTAAAAGTAAATGAAAAATATTTATTGGTAGTTTCGTATAGGCGTTCATACGTTTTTACTACATGTAAAATTTTATCAAAGTCAATTGGCTTTATGATAAAATCTAACGGTCGCACTTGAAATAATTGCATTGCATATTCACTCTTAGAGGAAACAAATACAACTTGTGTTGCTTGCCCTTCTGACTGTTCACGCAAAAACTGTGCAATATTTACTCCATTCACCGATTCGGAATGGAATTCAATATCAAGGAAGAGAAGATCAATGGACATGTCATTTGCTATGTATTCTTCTAATTTTTCAGCTTCATTAAACATAGTTATTCGTGGAGGAGTTGGTCTCCCCTTAAATATTCTGTTTAGAATGTCTTCCAGCTGAAAACAAAATATTTCATTATCATCGCATATAACAATATTATACATTTCTTCACCTCTTTACATAACCTAAAAGTATAAAGCAGAATGAAAATTGTTCAGTCTAAAATATACACACAATATAATTGTAAATATAAGCAGGTTATGGCTTATAGATGTCTTGATATTTGTAACTTGTACAAAATAAGGCACCATAAATAATATACAATGAATTGAAATAAATAACAATAGAATAAACAAAATAATTATAGGCAGAGGCTGCTAAGGAATATGGTTCACAAAGCTGCCAAGGAAATATGGTTCATAAGGCTTCAAAGGAATATGAGAAGGCTGCCAAGGAATATGGGAAGGTGACTTGACTTCCAACCAAAAAGGGAATATCCTTTGAAGAGGAAGTTACGCTGGATATGCATAGCTAGATTGGTGTATTGAGGCGAATGAAAGCAAAAGCTCGAAACGTTGTGTCTGGCAGACGATATGGTATTGTCAGAGAAATGGAGGATTATTATGGAGTTCAAAAAATTACAGAGTGATATGGTAGCAGCAATGAAGGCAAGAGATAAAGCACGAAAGGATACGATTTCATCTTTGATTTCTGCAGTAAAGAAACTTGCTATTGATGAAGGAAAGAGAGACGATATTCCGGAAGAATTGGTAGACCGCGCTATTATAAAAGAAGAAAAAACAGCGCAGGAACAGGTGGACAGTTGTCCGGCAGACCGTGAGGATCTGAAAGCAGAGTATCAGGCTCGACTGGATGTGATCAAGGAGTATGCTCCGAAGATGATGTCACCGGAGGAAATTGAGGAAGTGTTAAAGACACAGTTTGCAGATGTGATCGCTACTAAAAATAAAGGTCAGATCATGAAGGCTGTTATGGCTGAGTTAAAAGGAAAGGCAAACGGCAAGGATATCAATCAGATTGTCGGAAAACTGTGCCAGTAACAGTAATTATGAGATTGCATAGGCAGTGCTTGTTAAATAGGATTAAAACCAGAGATAAAGCGTGTCGGAAGCGATGCGGGTCTTGTGGTTAAAATCCACATATTTTGATCAAAACCGGAGATAAATAAGCCAGAAGCAACGGAATAGTGCTTGACTTAAAAATCTCCTTGTGTGCGGTATTTGCCTGGGGTGATGCCGTATTCTTCACGAAAACATTTTATATAATGACTGCAAGAAGCAAAGCCGAGAAATGAGCTTATGTCTGTGCAGCTGATAGAACTGTTTTTAAGCATATAACAGGATGTTTCGCATTTTTTACGGAGGATAAACCTCTGTAGCGGGCATCCTGTTTCTTTTTGAAAAAGATGGGACAGATAGTCACGGTTCAGTCCGAGAGCGTTGGCAACATCTATGCCGGATATCGATTCCGTAATATGCTTACTGATATAATCGATTCCATGGCGTACATGGTAGGAATAATTTTTGCCCTGTTTGATGGCGTGCATGGTGTTAGTGAATTCTGTGATCACATCGATCTTGATTGTTTCGAGTTGCTTTTCTGATATGGCGGAATCTATTTTGCGGATAAATAGATCGCTTAACGTGTAGGATTCTTCGGGTTCGAGACCGCTTTCAATGCAAAAACGTGTGATCATAGCAACTAAAATGACAAGATGGTATTTGCGGTTTTGCAGCGAATTATGCGAAAGAATACCCATATGTTCGCGGTTTTCAGTCAAAAGGTCTCCCTGCAGCATATCCAGGTTTCCGCTTGCAATATTGCGGTAAAAAGCAAACTCCTCTTCTATGGAAATATGAGAATAGGATTCTTCCTGCTGCTTATACAGCAGTTGGTTTAATTCTTGCTTAACGGTCATAATTAGCCCAGTCCTTTCCTAAGCATACAAAATATGCTTTTTTCATAATTACTGTTGAAATAAGAATAGGTTTTATGATATTTATCTCGGAAATATTATATCATATTACTTCAAAAATTACTATGATGAGTACAGACGATGAATGATAATTCCGGTGATGAATGCATTATCAGGAAATAATCATTGTAATTATTTTGGAAAGGAATGGTGATTACTATGAGACGATGGATTGGATTTGAGCACGGTGTGAATTTGGGTGGATGGTTGTCACAATGTGACTATAGCAAAGAAAGACTAGAGCATTTTATTGTTGAGGAAGATATTAAGCGAATTAGTGATTGGCCAGTTGATCATGTGCGCCTGCCGATAGACTATAATGTTTTGCAGGATCAGGATGGTACATTTATAGAAAGCGGCTTTGAGTATGTCAGGAAGGCTATTCATTGGTGCAGAAAATATGGTTTGAATATTATCCTCGATTTGCATAAGACGGCGGGTTATTCCTTTGATCAGGGGGAAAAGGAAGCGGGCTTCTTTGACAATAGCAAGTACCAGGAAATGTTTTACAGCCTGTGGGAGGAGATGGCTAAACGGTATGCAAAATACGGAGATCATGTTGCTTTTGAATTGTTAAATGAGGTGACTGATAAAAACACAATGGATCGCTGGAATCAGATTTCACAGGAATGTATTCGTCGGATTCGCCGGATTGCTCCAACGACGAAGATATTGATCGGCGGTTATTGGAACAATTGTGTTTTGGCAGTACGCTCACTGGCTGCACCGGCGGATGAAAATATCGTATATAATTTTCATTGCTATGAGCCGTTAATATTTACTCATCAGGGTGGATACTGGGTTGATGGAATGCCGGAAGATTTTAGGATGGCTTTGCACAAGACGGTTGATGAGATTAAGAAATTGACTAAAAAGTATTTGCCGAATAATGAAATTATGCTCGAACCGGTAAAACAGGAAGAATGTTTATTCGGCAGCAGTTTTTTTGATCAGTTCTTTGCGGATGCACTAGCAGTAGCTGAGGAAAGAAACGTGCCATTGTATTGCGGGGAATATGGGGTGATCAATCTTGCCTCAACGGAGGATACGTTACAGTGGTATCAGGCTATCAGCGAGGTGTTTGATAGGTATCATATCGGCCGCGCAGCGTGGAGCTATAAAGAAATGGATTTTGGAATTGTGGATGCACATATGGAAGATGTGCGTGAAAAGGTGATAGCGTGCCTATAGGGCATCTGACCGGTTGTTCAGGCAGAGGCAGAGGTTATAATATCTAAAACCTCGGTCTCTGTCATCTCAACAGCATCTGCAATTTGGGCAAGGGAATAGCCACTGTGATACATGTTTAAAATGATTTTTGCTGTTGTTTCGGCAATTGCTCTATCCTCAATTCCCTGTCCAAGATTGCACATAACATTCACGTCCTTTCTAAAATCGGTGTTAATCGGGATATTATATTCTGATTCCAATATCGCGAGCCTTTGTTGCTCATTTAATTGATTAGACAATAAAGCAGCGATAAGCCGATGCAGTTCATATTTTTCTTCATGTTTTGGCAGTTCTTTGGCAATCCCAATCATTACAATATTTAATAGATTCAGGTTGCCTTTCCAATTATAGGGATCTAATATTTCATCCTTTTTCAGATGAAAATGGCTCATGCAATTACAACCCATGCCCATACAGACCCAAATGCTGAATACTTGTTTAATGTCATCGTAATTGGAGTTTGTAAAGTCACGCTCCTTTTGCGAAGATATTAGTCGGCTTACATAGAAGATTGCCCTATTTAATAATGAATATGAAATAGGATCATCTTTTTGAATCTCAATATTGATAATGATTTTTGTCAATCCGGTTTTTGTCCGAACGTAAAAAACAATATCAAATCGTATCAATCCTTCATTAATATCGGCATTTTCTGTATTTAATCCCACAATTCTCTGTCCAGAATCGTCGAATTGTTCCTGATTTGTCAATCCGGGATCTACAGGAATTGTTCCAATTATGGGATCACCCTCGATATAAGCCATGACTTGTTCTGGTTTCATGTCTTTGAACTCGTCAATTACCTTTACCAAAATATGTGCCAGTATGATTTTTTGAGACAATAGGCGTTTTGCATGCGTGTCATATTGTGCCTTGTCTTTCGAAGCATTTATGGCGTTTGTAATCTCTGTATTCAAGTAACCCTCCTTATCTTATAGTGAGAATTTCAAAATTAATTTACGAATAATTTCAAAAATTCATGCAAACAGTGTTATAGTGCATGCATATTTCCATAATAAGGACGTCACTCTAATATCATTATAAAAGAGATTGTCAGTAGATTCAATGGAAAAATCATGCAAAGAGCCTTATGAATGGTTGACGATATAGCTTCATGAGAAATAACTAGCTTGGATCCGTAGAGTAGTATAAATATATAATAACATATGACAGCAATAATTGCAAGAGAAATATATAAAAACAAATATATTAATCGCAAAAAGAGGAAGCCATAACGACTTCCTCTTCCATTTTGTAATAAAAATATGTTTCTGTTTGTACGATTCGAAAACAATGCCTCTTGGTTAATTACTGAAGCAAGGACAATACACCCTGGTTTGCCTGGTTTGCCTGTGCAAGCATAGACTGACCAGCCTGCTGAAGGATGTTGTTCTTGGAATAGTTAACCATCTCTTCTGCCATATCTGTATCACGGATACGAGACTCAGCGGATGTGGTGTTCTCAACAACGTTATCCAAGTTAGAGATTGTGTGCTCTAAACGGTTCTGAACAGCACCAAGTGCGGAACGCTGATCGGAAACTTTCTGGATGGATTCCTTGATGGTATCGATTGCGTTCAGTGCGTTAGTGTCGTCTGCACCATCAACCTTAAGACCATTAACACCAAGTCCCTTAGCACTCATAGATGCAATGTTTATAGAAATCTGGTTGTTGGATGTAGCATCGGCACCAACATGAAGTTTTACTGTAAGAGGTGCTGTAAGATCTTTTAATAGGCCAATATCAGCAACATCAATGTCTGCCTTGTTTCCAACAGCATCGTATGCCTTAGGAGCATCGCTTCGAGGTTCTACTGCTGTGCCTGCTGTATCTGCCTTAACATAATTTGAAAGAGCGTTCGCAGGTATAGCATTTCCGTCCTTATCATAATATTTAGCAACAGCCTTATTAGATTTAGCAGCCGTTACACCTGTTGCAATTAATGTAGCTGACTGGCTTTGATCGTCGGTAGCACTTTGAGCCAAATTACTATCTTTTACAGTTAAAGTACCAATTAGATTATTCTCTTTATCAACGACATTAAACTTACCGTCTGTTCCACCTGTCAAGGTAAATTTTTCGGCTGCATCACCTGTTAATGATAAACCATATTTTATCTGGTCAGCGCCTTGTCCTTTTGCAAGAGTTGCTGTAGCCTTAACACCCTGATCTCTTAATGAAATTAATAATTCATTAGTTTCGTCTTGTGTTTTTTGAGATGAAGGAGCAGTCTTTTGCTCAAATTCGATAGTCATTGCTGTTGATCCATCTGTGTTAAAGGTTGCAGTAGCTGCAGTAGGAGTCTTAAAGTTTTTATAGCTATACGTATACTGTTTATCCTGACTCTTATCACCCTTCAACAAATAAGTTTCATTGAACTTGGTTGTCTCAGATACACGATCAATTTCAGTTGTCAACTGATCGATCTCGTTCTGGATAGCTGTACGGTCAGACTCAGAGTTTGTACCGTTAGCTGCCTGAACTGCCAACTCGTTCATTCTCTGAAGCATAGAGTGAACTTCGTTCAAAGCACCCTCTGCAGTCTGTACTGCGGAAATACCACCTTCTGCGTTTGTAGAAGCCTGATCCAAACCACGGATCTGCTTTCTCATTTTCTCGGAAATAGAAAGACCAGCTGCATCATCAGCTGCACGGTTGATTCTATAACCGGAAGAAAGCTTCTCAGTAGATTTAGAAAGTGAGTTAGTTGTTAAGCCCAACATTCTGTTGGAATTCATTGCTGTAATATTGTGTTGTACTATCATAGTAGTTACCTCCTTGTGTTAAATGTTCGGGGTGAATCCTTTCGCCCCAGTGGATTAGTTAATTGTTTCATGAATAATGAGAAATGGACTGTGCCGATTGTGTCAGATTTTGTATTCTGTGCTTGATTTGGCGCAGAATGGAGTTTCGCAGAAACTTTTAAGATGAACACAAGTGCTCATTATGTCATGAGTTTTCATTGATTTTGAGCTGCCTCCTCTCGTACAATAATGAAACAAAAGTTTACAAAGTGTTGCATTTTGCTCGTACGTAGCAAAAATTAAGGGCTTATTGCCGTTTGCATCGTAAGTTTACGGTGATACTTGTGAACTGTTGCTTCTTTGCAAAATAAATAGAAATTTGGGAATAATAAAGCAAATAGCAAATGGTGAAGGTGCGATTTTGTTTGATAAATGGTACATATGTTGATATAATATAGTAAAGTTATGACGATAACGTCGCTAGTTTACGGTGAAAATATAAAAAGGACGAGGTGAGACTATGATTAACGCAAGAACATATATGAAACGAGATAACTATATCGATCGGCTGATACACACCATGTGGAATGGTGAGATCAAGGTACTTACAGGAATACGTCGTTGTGGCAAGTCCGTCATTCTTTTTGAACTATTTTATGCGTATTTGCTGGCGCAGGGAGTCGAAGAAAGTCATATTATTAAGATTTCATTGGATCAGAGAAGATATAGTAAGTATCGAAATCCTATCACACTTTGTGAGTACGTGGAGTCGATTATTTGTGATAAGCCGAAAGAGCAGTATTATCTGTTTGTCGATGAAGTACAGTTCACTACAAGTGTAGTTGACGAAGAAAATGGAGGAATCCCGGTTACTATTTATGATATGTTGAACGAGCTGAAGGCATATGACAATTTGGATGTGTATGTGACAGGGAGTAATTCAAAGGGATTATCAAAGGATATTGCGACGGAATTTCGTGGACGTGCAACGCAGATTCATGTATATCCGCTTTCTTTTGCGGAGTTTTATGCAGCGGTTGGCGGTGATGAACGTAAGGCGTTGGATAGTTACATGCTATATGGTGGGATGCCGCGGCTTCTGACAATGGAGGATGAGCGGGAAAAGAAAGAATATTTGTCCACTTTATTTGATGAAGTGTACATTAAAGATATCGTGGAGCGCAATCAGATCACACGTGAAGATATACTGAACAATATTTTGGATTTTTTGGCTTCGCAGATCAGTTCATTGACAAATCCTACAAATATTGCAAATGCGTTGACGAGTATGCGTGGAGAAAAGATCCATTCGGCGTTGGTATCTAATTATATTACCCATACCAAAGACTCCTTTTTGATTTCGATGGCGAAAAGATATGACATCAAGGGTAAATCATATTTTGAGTATCCGAATAAGTATTATTATGTTGACGTTGGCTTGCGAAATGCACGGTTAAATTATCGTCAATTCGACCCGGGGCATATCATGGAAAATATCATTTATATCGAACTTTTGCGGCGCGGATATAGTGTGGATGTGGGGGTTGTGACGGACCGGACCGCTGGGAAAAATGTGCAGCGAGAGATTGATTTTGTGGTGAATGATATGGACCGAAAAATATATATTCAGTCGGCTTTTCAGATGGAGAATGATAAGAAAGTGTCATCGGAGAAAGCATCACTAATGCTGACGAAGGATTTCTTTAAGAAGATCATTGTGCGATTGGATATACCACATCATTTTTATGACGAAGACGGCATATTTCACTGTAATTTGATTGATCTGTTGCTGGGGCGGGTAGAATTATTTTAGCGGCATAATAGTCAAAACACAAAAAGATCCTGCACCATAAAACAGGTGATCTTGGGTGGATGGAAGGGGTGATTTGTCTTGTAACCTTTGGGTAATGCCGTTACAATGTAATAAATATGATATTGGGTCAAAATCATAAATAGATAACGACAGGAGAGCAGGTGGGCATATGAAAAAGACGATTAGTATAGGAATACAAGTTTTTTCTGATCTGAGGGAGCAGGATTGCTTTTTTGTAGATAAAACAAATTTTATAAAAGAATGGTGGGAAAATCGGGATGTTGTAACATTGATCACACGCCCGCGCCGCTTTGGTAAGACATTAAATATGAGTATGTTGGAATGTTTCTTTTCAAAAAATATGCCAACCGAGCAGATCTGTTTGAAGGACTTTCTATCTGGCAGGACGAGACATATCGGAAACTGCAGGGAGCGTATCCTGTGATCTTTTTGAGCTTTGCTGCTGTGAAAGCCGGAAATCTGGAGGATGCCAAAACGCAGATCAAACAGGAGATTGCAAGACTGTACTGGGAAAACAGGAATCTCATGAAAGAAGATATTTTTGGTGAGGATGAGCGTGAATTATATTACCGGACAACAGTAAAGATGGATGATGTTACGGCACAGGATTCTTTGAGAAATTTGTCTGTCTGGATGGAACGTTATTATGGTAAGAAAGTCATTATTCTTTTGGACGAATATGATACACCGATGCAGGAGGCGTATGTTCAGGGATACTGGGATGAATTTACGACTTTTGTGAGAAGCCTGTTCAATGCGACATTTAAAACGAATCCTTATTTAGAGCGTGCTATTATGACGGAAATTACCAGAGTCCGGTATCCAAAACGTGTGAAGTTTGCAGAGCAAACTTCTAATGGCTCGGTATTAACCGAGCCTATTTTCTCTGACCTGAATAACTTACGTGTCGTGACGACGACTTCTAATCTGTATGCAGATTGTTTCGGTTTTACGGAGGAGGAAGTTTTTGCTGCACTGGATGAGTATGGTATGGGAGATAAAAAGGAAGAAGTGAAACAGTGGTATGACGGTTTTACGTTTGGGGAGCACAGAGATATTTACAATCCGTGGTCTATTACAAATTATCTGGATGAACGCAAATTATATCCATACTGGGCATCCACGAGCTCCAATGGTCTTGTGAGCCGACTGATCCGGACGTCATCTGCCGATGTGAAAGAGAAGATGGAGGATCTTTTGAACGGACAGGAAATCATCGTAAATTTCGATGAGCAGATTGTGTATAATCAGTTAGATCATAACGTAAATGCGATTTGGAGTCTTTTGCTTGCCAGCGGATATCTGAAAGTGAAACAGGTCGATTATCGTGGCATTACTCGAGAGCCGTGGTATACGTTGGATATAACAAATGTTGAAACGCTCAGTATGTTTACAACAATGTTTCAGAATTGGTTTCAAAATCAAGATGCGAACTACGGTTACTTTATGAAAGCCTTGATTGCTGGTGATCTGGAGGCAATGAATTATTATATGAATAAAGTTGCTCTTGCCACATTCAGCTATTTTGACGTGGGAAGTGAACATGGAAGCGATCCGGAGCCGGAGCGTTTTTATCATGGATTTGTGCTCGGATTGATTGCAGAACATTCGGGTATCTACATGATACGATCTAACCGGGAGAGTGGATTTGGAAGGTACGATATTATGATGGTTCCGCAGGAGCGTGAGAAATATCCTGCGATCATTATTGAATTTAAGGTGTGCAGCCGGATGAGAAAGGAAACTCTGGAGGAGGCTGTTCAGTCCGCATTAGACCAAATTACAGAGAAAAATTATGACGCAGAATTGTTAGCGCAGGGAATATCAGCAGATCGGATCCGGCATTACGGATTTGCCTTTGAAGGGAAAAAAGTATTGATTGGACAAGACGAAAAGGATTGATCGCTATCTGGTGATGCCTTGTCAGTGTTCAGTGCCGGAGCGAGTAGAAGTGTCTTAATAACATGAATTGCGTTAATAGAATAATAGTCAAACAGCAAAAAGAGGAAGCCGAAACGACTTCCTCTTCCATTTTGTAATAAAAATATGTTTCTGTTTGAACGATTCGAAAACAATGAATTCTTGGTTAATTACTGAAGCAAGGACAATACACCCTGGTTTGCCTGATTAGCCTGTGCAAGCATAGACTGACCAGCCTGCTGAAGGATGTTGTTCTTGGAGTAAGCAACCATCTCTTCTGCCATGTCTGTATCACGGATACGAGACTCAGCGGATGTGGTGTTCTCAACAACGTTATCCAAGTTAGAGATTGTGTGCTCTAAGCGGTTCTGAACAGCACCAAGAGCGGAACGCTGATCGGATACTTTCTGGATGGATTCCTTGATGGTATCGATTGCGTTCAGTGCGTTAGTGTCGTCTGCACCGTCAACCTTAAGACCGTTAACGCCAAGTCCCTTAGCGCTCATAGATGCAATATTTATAGTGATCTGGTTGTTAGCTGTCGCATCAGCACCGACATGAAGTTTTACAGTAAGAGGTGCTGTGAGATCCTGTAATTCAGAGATATCAGCAACATTAATCTTTGTTTCTTTTCCCAAAGCATCATATACTTTTGGTGCATCACTGCGGACTTTAATTGTAGTATCATATTTAACATATTGTGACAAAGCATTAGCCGGAATAGAGTTACCATCTTTATCATAGTATTTTGCCTGCGCCTTAGTTGTTGTAGCAGCTGTCATGTCGGCATCTTTTGCAATGACAGTTGCGGATTGAGGGTCACTTCCGGCAGTAGGAGCTGTGGTTGCCCCTACAGTCACTGTACCAATTGTCTTATTGTCTGCATCAATGATATTAAAACTTGTTCTATCTGTGGTGTCTTGAACAACTGTAAATTTATCAGCTGCAGAACCATTTAAGGTTAACTTATAATTTGGGGCTGCAGTTCCAGTTGTATCCCAGTAAGCTTCTACTTTAACGCCTTGATCTCGTACAGCAGTCATAAATTCATTTTTTTCATCCTGCATTTTCTTGGTTGTATTAGCGGCAGCAGATCCGGCAAATTCAAATTTCAAACCTTTTGCAGTAGTTTCTGCAATTGCACCATCAACACCATTTTTAAAGTTTCCGTAGCTATACGTATACTGTTTATCCTGACTCTTATCACCCTTCAACAAATAAGTCTCATTGAACTTGGTTGTCTCAGATACACGATCAATCTCAGTTGTTAACTGATCAATCTCGTTCTGGATAGCTGTACGGTCAGACTCAGAGTTTGTACCGTTAGCAGACTGAACTGCCAACTCGTTCATTCTCTAAGCATAGAGTGAACTTCGTTCAAAGCACCCTCTGCAGTCTGTACTGCGGAAATACCATCTTCAGCGTTTGTAGAAGCCTGATCCAAACCACGGATCTGCTTTCTCATTTTTTCAGAAATAGAAAGACCTGCTGCATCATCAGCTGCGCGGTTGATTCTATAACCAGAAGAAAGCTTCTCAGTAGATTTAGCAAGTGAGTTAGTTGTTAAGCCCAACATTCTGTTGGAATTCATTGCTGTAATATTGTGTTGTACTATCATAGTAGTTACCTCCTTGTTTTGAGTTTGGGGTGAATCCGTTCGCCCCAGTGAAAATAAAAGTTAAGATATTTCCGGAAAAATCCATCATATCAGTGTCGATATCAAGAAAACGACTGTGCCGTATCGTAGATATCATGAATTTAAGTTTTAGATCGTTGCCTCCTTTCGCAAAACAGAAACCCTCGTTTACAAAATGTTGCATTACGTTTTTTGCGCCGGAAATAGCCAGCTCAAGGGTTCCGTATTTCCAGGCAAAGGATTAGAATAAAAACGTAGCAACCTCTGGAAATGCTTGCATTTCCAGGATAAATCAGCAGTACAACGGAAAGGAAAAGGGAAATGAGTACAACAAGTCCTATCAGGAAAGAAGAGGATTTGCAGCGGTTCCGAAACTACTATTTGGAAAAAGGAAAGATGAGAAATTACTTATTAATAGTGGTTGGATTGAACACAGCGCTGCGCATTGGAGATGTATTAAGTTTGCAGTGGAAAGATGTTTATGACTACAAGCGTAGAAGATTTCGAGCACATTTGCAGGTGGTAGAACAGAAAACCGGCAAAACGAATCAAATTGCACTGAATGACTGCGTTTTGCATGCATTGCGGCAATGCTACAACGGCCAAAAAGCAGACGAATATTTATTTTATAGTGCATGTCATAAAAATCAGCCGATCAGCCGCAGTCAAGCTTGGAGAATTGTGCGGCAGGCAGCAGAGGAGACAGGGGTAGACGGCAATGTCAGCTGTCATTCCTTGCGCAAAACATTTGGTTATCATGCATGGAAACAGGGCGTTCCGCCAGCAATGCTGATGATGATCTACAACCATTCATCGTATCAGATTACAAAGCGTTATTTAGGGATTATACAAGAAGAAAAAGATGATGTTTTTTACCACGTGCAATTATAAGACATCAAAACATATTCAAAAAGAAAAGAACCCTAGGCAATTAAAAGTGCAAGAATTGCTTATTGGGATAATATACAAGTGACTGTGCCGATAAAATTATTTTAATGAGATCAATATAATGTATAAAGAAGTGTTTTAGGACACAATGTGTTGTGGAATCTCAAAAAAAAAAAAATGCACAAATTTTTTTAGAAAAAGGGTTAAGTTCTCAGCAAATCAACCGATATTGTTAGTGTAATAAAAAATGCAACATTTTGTAAACAATTGTTTCTGTTTGAAGAGGAAGGAGGCAACCGCAAA
>NZ_QULH01000033.1:0-14960 GCF_003481635.1 Clostridium sp. OM05-6BH
AAAAATTAAACCACTTTCAAAGCATCCGCAATCTGGTCGATTTCTTTATGAATAAGTCGCAAAACTCAAATTTAATCATAGCATAAAAGGGGGGAAATGTAAAATCGAATCTTTTGATCTGCTTGGGCAAATATTCTTCAAATCCCCTTTGATTTGTCAGCTTTTTCTTTTCAACATATAAAACAAATGGGCAATTTGGAACTTTTAACATTTCTTCAAGCTTGTTGATTCCGATATTGCTGTATAATGTGGCTTCTTGTTTTGTCAACATCGCTTTTTGCTATATCATGCACAAAGGAATACACTTTTTCTGACCACTGCCATACATCCAACTTATCATGGCTCAAGCAAAACGCTCTGTCTGACAGTTTTTCAGGCATAACTTTCATTATTTGATCCTTGTATTCAAACGGAATGACAATCATATACACATAATCAGCCAGCTCCACTTCATCTTTTACCTTAATGGGTAAAAAGCCATCGTGCACAACCAGTGGATGCTTTTCTAAATCATCATACTTGAAATAAAATCGTACACCTGGCGTAAAACCTGCACTCATCTCGTCTTGTGAAGGGCTTCTTCCAAGTTTTCTCTCCATTACCAATCTGTCCCCTGCCTGACAGTTTCCCCATGAAAACATTACATAATGAAAAAAATCTGTCGGATCATTTGCTGCATTTCTATCTTCTTTCTGTAAAACAGTATCTGGAAGTTTCCTTGCATTTACGGCAGATAGTAAAGAACCACATTTCAAAATAGAAATTGCATTTTCTAAAGGTGCCGTATGACACACCAAATCTGTCATACAGCCACCCCTTGCTTTACATGCTGTACATTCCCTTATAATTTCAGGTCTACGTACATTCTTATATTTGTCCAGATTAAGCATTTCTTTCTGAACATACTGTAAAATATCGTCCCTGTCAGCCTCTATTTCACATTTTCTTCCGTGATTTTTCTCATAATTCACAAAGTCAATCATGTCTTTCATTTCATTATCACTTACGTTCGGATAATCCGACAAAGCTTTGTATAAAACGCCATCCCATAATTCTGTAAACTCATGATTTCCTATATTTAGCTTCATAGTGCGGTCACCTGCCTCTCAATGTGTTTTGATTCATTGGTCTGCTTACAAAAAATGTAATCCACTTCATATAACTCTCCAAACTTTTCATTTCCAATTTCTTCTATCCGAAAGGAATATGGCACCAGACAATCATCAATCAATTTTCCGTGCTTATCTCTATTTTCTCCGCATAATAAAATAAACTGCAAATCTGTAATACCTATCTTGTAATTTGCTGTAAAGGTAACTACATCCTCTGTGATCAAAACTTCCATATTCGTAATCCTGTATAAATCCTCTAAATGCTCCGTCTTTTTTTCTGCCAGATCATACGGATTATTTTTATCAAAGAAAAACTCTTGTACTTTCAATCCATTCTTAGTTTTCGCATGTTTATAAAACTCTTTTGCCTTTAATTTCGTATTTATGCCAGTTAAATGTAAAAATGAGGAATTTTTAAAAACTACTTCAATGCTTTTTCCTTCATATACATACATAAAAGTTTTTCCAGCCAAATATCTCTGATAATTCTTCGCAGCATTATGTATTTTCTTCAAAATTGCAGATTTTCCCATTTGTGCTCCTCTCTAAATAAAAAAGGGAAGCGAAAACGCTTCCCTCTGAATAACCACTGGCAGTTCGCTTGAACATTTCTGCTCAAACCAAAAGCATATGACTTAATCCTCATACTGGATATGGCAACATCACCTCAGATACTGTGCCACGCAGGTCGCTATAATGTATCACTATAGCAAATCCACAAATATTTTACATCCTTTGTGCGGATGTCCAGTGCTTTCTACTATTATATTATGCCCATATAATCCATTTGTCAATCAATAAATTGATTTTTCCAATAATTGACAAGCATCCGTCACACAATCTATGTAATTCATATTTTTTGAGTACTGAGGCTCGTGAACAGAATGCCGATATTCCATTGATCGTTGAATATGTGCGACCTTCTTTTCAAAATCAATATCAGACCATTTAAGGTCAATCATTTCGCCTGTTCTTAATCCAGTCTGTAATACAAACGCAAACTGATTGTAATTGCTGCTGTCTTTCGCCACTTCCAGAAATTTTTTCTGTTCATGCACTGTCAATGCCCTTATTTTCTTGGGATCTTTACCAATATTGTATTTAACTGCTTTTGTAACCGGATTTTTTGAGATCACATCATTCTCAACCGCATCCGCAAACATACAATACAAAGTAATCCTTGCCTGATATATTGTCGATGTCCTATATCTGGTTTTCATCTGATTTAGAACATTCTGGCAATGCATTGGTTTTACATCAGATAACATCATATTCCCTATGCAATCTTTGATATTGTGTTCAAACCTTTCCCTATAATTTCTTATCGTATTTGGCCTGATAGTATCGCCTTTTATATTATTAAGCCAATACTCAAACCAGGCTGTGACTGTCATATCACCACCGGCATTGATTTCACCATGTTCATCTTGAAACCTTGCATCAGCATACCAATTACGACATTCCTGCAACTTGGGAAATTATCATATCAAGGCTTAAAAGTCCATATTTTCAAATTTCAACAGATTTCGCTATATATTGTTCAAACTCTTTTCTTTTAATAAGCTTCTTTCTCCCTATATACAATACAAACGAACAGTTTGGAGCCTTTGCCATCTCATCTATTTTGTTAATTCCTATATTGCTATATGCGGCGGCCTCCTCTATCGTCAAATTCATCTTTTCCCATATCGGCACATCTAATCTTCCTCTTGCCATTTCCGTCATCCCCTTTCCTTTGTTATTGCTTTGCTTCTGCGCCGCACCTCACCGATCAGGTCAAGGCACAATTCCCTAAAAAACGGTTGTAATTGATGCGTCCTGTATTTATTATTCAAATTCCTCACATCATCACACAGACAATTCCAAAAATGAACTGCCTCTTTGGATTCGTTGTGAATATCCGGAGGAAATCCAACAAACTCCACCGGTTCAACCAACTAATAATGGATTTCAGAGTACCGGGGTTCAAAATATCAATAATGTCCCAAAGAAAAAGAAACATGGATGCCTATGGTCTATTATAATATTTTTCTTAGTATGTGCATTACTATATCAATGCGGTAATTCGGATAAAGATTCTGATACTAAAAATACAAATAGTACATCCGTATCCAACAAAGTTACTAACACACCAGCAGTCAAAAAAGACTCACAAAAAAGCAAGACAAATTCAAAGCCCAAGCAAGAGGCAAAATCTAAGCAAAAGGCAAAGCCTAAAAAGGCAGCGAAGGTTAAGCCAACATTATCACCGAAGCAGATTAAGGCTAAGGAGAAGAAAGCTGCTAAAGCAAAAAAGGCAAAATTCATAAATGCATGTAAAACATATAACTACAAAAAGGTAATGCGCAATCCAAACAAATACGTTGGCAAAAAAATCAAACTCAAATGCCAAATAAACCAAATTTCCGAAGATGGTTTGTTCACTCAGGGATTTTTGAGATGCTATTCCTATAGTGGATATGATATATATGCAGATAATGAGTATGTAATATTTGACGAGCGTGCAGCTAAAACGCCTAAATTGCCTTCCAATGATATAATCACTGTATATGGGACTATAGAAAAGCCGGAGGTAATGACTAGAGCACTTACTGGCACTAAAGATACTGTATTTACAATAAAAATGAAATACGTCAAAATACATAATTAGAATCTTTGGTTACAGATTGGTTGTCAAATGGTTACTTTTAGGTCACATAAGTAGATTAGATTAGTATAGTATAGATTAAGTATAGATAAGAATAGAATAATTAGAATAGTATAGGGGAAATTCAGAAAAATTGACCAATATCTAATTTTTGTATATTGTATTTGAATTTTGCATATGCTATAATGCCAATAGGCAAAGAGAAATGAGAAGTCCATGCAGTTCGACTTCAAAACAAAAACCCCCGGTGTTCCAGCACCGGGGTTTTCTATTCCTATTTTTTGGTGTGGAAAGGCTTAATTCCACAGGCTGGCTACCGACTATTTGTCACCGTCCAACCATTTGATGATGTAATGGCAAATTACACCAGCCGTAACAGTGACAATAAGAGAAATGATATATTCCACGCAGTTCACCTCCCTTCCGTACCAATCTAGGAGGCGGTAACAAACCTATTTTATCATATAAACCTTGTTTATTCTATAAACTTTTATCTTCCTCAAGTGGATAGTTATCTTCTGTTGCTTTAATTACTAGCGAATCGTATCTTCGCCTTTTAATTGTTTTTTATTTGCATACATGGCTGCATCTGCAATAGAACATATATGTTCAAAATCCTCGTCTGCATCCGGCGTGGCAAAACCAATGGCGCAGCAATAAAGAGTCTTAGAAAGCTCCCTCCGCATATGATCGATCAGAGCAGGGACATCATCTTTTGAAACCCGTGAACATAAGATCATAAACTCATCACCACCGGTTCGATACAGGTGGCATCCCCTCGGCAGTATATTTTGAATGCACGCTACAATCGTACACAAAGCCGTATCCCCGGCCGCATGGCCATTCTCGTCATTGAATCTCTTCAGATCATTTAAATCAATGGAAATTACCGCTGTCAGGCATTTGCTCTTCATCATACGATCCGCATCCAGATAAAAATACCGACGGTTGAGCGCACGCGTAAGTGGATCTCGCTTGAACTGCTGTGTTGTCAAATACATATAATAAAATGCAACACTCACAGCTCCCGTGGTATTGATGAGTCCGTCATAATGGAAAAACGCCTCCAGAATGACAGCTATCGTGTTCGTCACCGCAATGAAAATTGCGATCAGCGATTCGTATGTATGCTCCATCTTATATAACTTATTAGTCAGGATAACCAACAGAATTAAATAAAAACCGGAGGCAGCAAATGCCGAATATCCAAGTGGCCCCCGCACAAATTCATTCTTATCCGAGTATGAAAAACAAACACCTGAAAATAACGCAGTGGAAGCGATCAACATATTCAGAATTCCCGGAAGCACAATAAATTTCTTAAACTTTTGCGACACTCTGTTACCACAGGAAAGAAGGATCACAAAGCATATATTGGTTGGTCTAAGCGCATACCCAATAATAGATACTGCCACACGCAACATTGTCGGATACGGAAGTGTCGCACACCAGTATTCTATACTGTCAACGATAACCAGACACAGTACTGAGCTTATCGCAATGGAAAACAACCGAATTACCTTTCTCTGAAATACAGGATTTACATTGACGAAAATCAACATAAATAAGGATATTAAGATCGTCGCAAAATTCAACTGTAAAAAATAATGAAACATAAACTCCTCCCTTTTCTATCTGTAAATATATAAATTACACATTATTATAACGCAGAAAAGGGAGAATGTCTTTATAGGAACGTTCCTTTTGTCATAAAAAGTGTCCCTCTGTCTTCGTTACTCTCTTTATTTAACGTTGATGCCACTGGCATATTGCTGCAGAAACTGTTTCTTTCCACATGGTCTTCCAAAATAATATCCCTGCAGATAATCAACCTTCATTTCTTTCATTTTCAGAAGCCATTCTTTTTCCTCGATGCCTTCTGCGCATATCCTGACGTTAATACTATGTACCATGGGGATGATATTTTTATATAATTCATAATCCCTGTCATTGTTCATCGCCTTGGCAGTAAAATCCCTATCCATTTTCACGTAACTTGGATTCATATCACGAATACAATGAAGATTCGAATATCCTGTTCCAAAATCATCGATCACAAAGGGAATCCCGTTCTTGTCCAGAGTTTTACGGAATTTACAGAACGAAGGTGTCATATCCATAAATCCGCTTTCTGTCATTTCAACACATAAGCATTCCGGCTGTAATGAATATTTTTGAATTGCACCCAGAATATCCCGCTCCACATTGCCTTGCAGGATCTGAACATAGGATACATTTACATTCATCCGGAAGTCAGGAATATATTTCTGCATTTCACAGCACATTGCTGCAGCTTCGTTCAAAATATATCTTCCAGCAGGAATGATCAATCCGGTCTCTTCCAATAATGGGATAAACTCCATCGGTGAAACAAACTCCCGCCCTTCTTCCGTTATCATGGAAAAACGCATCAGTGCCTCTGCTCCAATGATCTGTTCGGACTGACAGTCCACGATCGGCTGGTAGTATACTTCAAAGCCATCATAATGGTTCACAATAGCATTACGAAGTGTTGCTACGATTCTTCCTTTTCGCAAAAAGACCTCATAGTCATCCTGGTCAAAAATATAGAATCCATTTTTACCCATGCTTTTTGCCTGTTTCAAGGCAAATTCAAACTTTTTGCGGCATTCTTCGGTTCCCTCACAAAATGTTGCTGCATCTATAACACCAATAGAAATAGAAAATATAGCTTCATACTTTTCGGCTACTATGAAATTACGAAGTTTATCTGTAATCTTTTTTTTCAGTGCCACAGCGTCTTCTGCGGAAGAAGCTTCCAGATCCACGATCACATACTGATCCGCTACCAGATGGTAAATTCTCTGCTTGTCTGAAAGGCATTCCTTCATACAGCCGGCTACACTTTTCAGGATATAATTACCATAATCGGCTCCCCTGGAGCTATTGATTGCTCCGAAATCATCAATTCCTACATGCATAAAAAAGCCCTTTGAAATGGGTTCCTTTTGCGAACGCAAGTAAGTAAGGAATTCCGGACCACCAAGCAGTCCGGTGATATTATCAGCCCTTCTCTTGTTGCCGGTCTCATTCAGACACCCGACCAGATATTCCGCATTTCCCTGCTGATCATCGATAACGATACCACGGCAGTTGATCCAGACCGGCATACCTTCTTTATCAAGCCATCTATAATGAAGATTATGTACCTTTTCTCTTCCTTCACATATATCCGCAAGATGCTTTGCAAGCATCTCACGGTCTCCTTCATATACTACCTTCATAACTTCATTAAACATATCTGTCAAGATATTACTCGGTATATTGAATCGTTTCACAGCTGACTGTGAAATCTCAAAGATATTATTCTGCAGATCAAATATATACAGATAATCGTCCATACATTCTGTAATGATCTCAAATAAAATATCATCTGTCCGCTCTCCAAATAATTGAAATATATCATTAATCATAACAAAAACCTTCCTTCTGACTACTTCACTCTATTCCTGTCATTTTCTAGAATAGCTTAAAGATATTCACACGGTCATGCATCTTGGCTGCTCCCTCTGCCAGATTAATACTGATCGCAGTATTCTCTTCGGAGGATGCAGCATTGCCCTGTACTACGCCGGACAGCTGTTCAATTCCCTGACCGATCTGCTCCAAGGACTCTGCCTGGGAGTTGGCTTTCTCCATGGTGTTCTCTGCAAGCTCTGCAAAGGACTCCATATCTGCAATGATCTGATTGAATGCGTCTGCTGTTGTTCTTGTAATCGTATTGCCCTTTTCGATTTCCACTAAGGTCTTATCGATCAGATCTCTCGTATTCACAACCGACTTCGCACTATCCGCTGCCAGCTTACCGATCTGATCCGCAACCACCGCAAAGCCTTTTCCTGCTTCTCCTGCTCTGGCAGCTTCAATGGAAGCATTCAGGGATAACAGATTGGTCTGGGATGCAATATCCTCGATATCTGTGATAATATTACCGATCTCCTTGGAGATTTCTGTGATGTGCTTCATTTCCGTGAGCAGATCATTCATTTTTTCTTTTTCTTCGTTCGCTTTATTTGCAGAGGCTTTTACACGTGCAGATGCGCTCTGTGTTTCCTTCGCTGTATCTTCCGCCAGATCCACGACTGTATCAATGGTAGCATTCAATTCCTCAATGACTGCTGCCTGCTCTGTTGCACCGTCCGCCAGGGATTTTGATGCATTTTCCACCTCTAATGCATTCGATGATACCTGTTCTGCCAGATTGCTGATCTCGGTCAGGGTACTGTTAAACCGTTTCAGAATATACAGCAGTGATGCCTTCAATTCCGAGAAATCGCCTAGGAAATCTGTAATATCATCACCATTTCTGGTCAGGTCACCCTGCGCTATTGCCTTTACCTCCACAGAGATCTCGCTGACATAATCTGCCAGAATACCCATGGCTTCTTTCAGATTCCTGATGGTATCGCCAAGCTCATCCTCAGACTCATAGGTAAGCATTTCTACATTAGACAGTTCGCCCTTACGCAGGCTGGCAACTGCTGCATCTATCTGTTCTACCGGCTCGGTAATGGAATTGGTAATGATCCCTCCGATCATTGTCGTCACTACAGCTATCGCAAGACCCGCTGCCACGATCACAATAAATATGATTACAGTGCATACATTAGCCACGGTCTTTGCCCGGTCTAATTCTACCTGGAACTCGTCACGTAATATAGTTAATTTTTCAGTAAAAGCTTTATATTCTTCATACACCTCTCCGATCATCAGCTTTGCTGCTTCCTGCTGTTTACCCTCACGGCTTAACTGCAAAATTTCATCCGAAGCAGCCCTGTATTTTTTCCATCCTTTGCTTGCTGCTTCATAATCAGCTTGTCCTTTTTGAGCATCACTGTCTGCAGCGATGATCGCATCCAGATTCGCACTGGTATCCTGGATCTGACTCTCCAGCTTCTGAATTTCTGCTTCGCAGGAGTTCATGATTGCTGTATCTGATTCTACCAGATGCTGATACTGTTTGATTCTGTATTGCGCAGTCATTGTCTCTAAATCCTGCAGATATTCCAATGACGGAGACCAGACCTCCGTGATCTTCTCTATATTTGAACGGATCACTAATGTCGAGATCAGTGCCACCAACATTAAAAATAATGTCATAACAAGCACTGTTATTCGATATAGTTTTAATTTTCCTGCAACCTTTAAGTTAGCTATACGCTTTTTGAGCTTTTCCATGATAGTTTTCCTTTCCTTTGTAAATTCACATTTGATTATCCACAAACGGTTATAATATAGCATACTTTATTGGAAAAATCTATTAACAAAGTGTTAACTTATCTTCTACTAAATATTAGTGGTTCTATTGCTAGAAACTGGTGAAAATTAATCTAAATTCTGTCTCCTGGATAAACACTTTTCACAATGCTGATTTTTATTCTATTGGCTGAGGTAGACAAAAGAACCGTTGGTTACAGGCGCAGAAAGCTGTCTATAGAAAAGGGAACCCATGCCATGCTTGCACTTCTGGGAACTGCTAAAAAAGCTGCAATTCCGGCAAAATATGTTCTTTTTGACAGCTGGTTTTCATCTCCAAGCACCCTTCATGCTGTCAAACGAATGGATTTAGATGTAATCGGAATGTTGAAAAAATCTCCCATCCCTCTTTATAAAAGTCTTAAAGAGATTGCTCTCATCAATAGATATTTCTCTTCTCATAATAAATTCTATTTCATTGTAAGAAAAGTAAAAAGTTGCCGCTTTTTTATAAAGCGACAATCTTTTCTTGCTATATCAGCCTTTGGGAATTTGACCATCAACATACAGAATGTGGTTTACTAGCCACTCTGTAAGATATGTTAAAATACCCATAATCTGTTCATCCTGATCTTCTACCTCATCATTGTGATGTTCCATAAATTCATCAATCTTATATATAAATTCCTGATGCTGGGTTTTTTGTGTAAATAATTTCTTATAATTGATAGATTCCATATACTGTTCTTCGTCAGCAAAATGCTTTACCGTATAATCACGAAGTTTCTCTAATATTATGTCAATTCTATCATATTTATCTGGTGTGTACTCGTCATGGAGTAGTTCATATGCTTCATCTGCATACAAAAACAATTGCTTATGTTCCTCGTCAATCATATCTATTCCGATATAATATTCTGGTTTCATTTCATACATAACTTAATCCTCCTCTTAGTAATTCTCTACTTCGCTCTTTTCAAATGTTTTAAACTTATTGGTATCCCTTCCTACATTTGGGACAAATGCCTTTAAATGAAATATCATAATCCAAATATACGATTCCATGCGTGTCATGAATTCTTTCCAGTAAATTCGGTATTTCATCCATATCCACATCTGAAACCTCACCACACTTTACACACCTGACATGGTAATGATTTTTTAATGTGAAATCGAACCGGTTCGGTCCATCCGGAACTTCAACCTTTCTTAAAGCACCTTCTTCTACCAATATATCAAGGTTTCTATATACAGTCCCTTTTCCAATTGTAGGATATTCTTCTTGTACAAATTCATACACTTCATTTGCTGTAACATGCCTTTTCATCTCATACACAGCGTTTCTTACTAAATCTTTTTGAATGGTATTTCTTCTAATAATTATTCGGCCCCCTTATTAGGATCTATTCTTAACAGGGATTATATATTACTTTTCAGTCGATGTCAAGAAAATAATAATTATTCCTATTATCAGATAATTTTCGCAGCAAAAATACAACCATTACTAACATTACGATCTGTGCTAACATCGCTTTGTCCCATATTGGAATACTAACTTCCAACACATCAACCACCTGCATATTTGTTACCCTTTTCTGTTCTCGAAACTCCCGGAGATTGAATGAACGAAATAACTACACAGTTTTTTGTCTAGCGAAAGAAACAGCAAAGGTTCCAAAGATCACCCCATTCTATTATGTCATAAAGACTGATAAAACTCCATCGCTGCCGTCAGGTCCTTCTCATTCGGATGTCCCTTGGCAATCCCACCAACCAACTTAAAAGGTCCGAACGTATCATATCCCTTACAGGAGAACTTCCCTATAACATTACAATGTTTATCTTTTATAATTGTTTCAATGGACTGATATGCAGCACTTCCACCATGCGTGCAGATCAGGAAAACCTCCTTATATTCCGGCAAATTCACAGATGCAAAATTCAACACGGATTGATGAAATTTTCCATAATAAATGCCCGAAGCAAAGCCTATCCGATCATATTCCGATAGATCTTTCTCTTTTTCCTGTGTTGCATCAATAAGATCTACATCATTATTCTGGGCAATTTGCTCCACGACCTTTCGTGTATTGCCATGATGTACTGATGCAAATATGATTGCTATTTTCATTACTTACTCATCCTTCCTGCAGTCTTTCTAGAAAATGATGCGAACATCCGCCTTTGCAAATTCGGTATTTAATTGTTCCTGTATGTTTTGTAAGTCCATCTTTTCACCTTCTACATGAATTTATGCAGACGGTCTGCACAAATTACTCTTATTCAATCAGTATGATAATTAGTATCCGGTAGCTGGTCAGTAATGGATACTTATCGGAGATTTGTATCCTATAATCTGCCAAAAGTGTTCGATATTGACCAGTAACTGATCACTTTTTTGACCACTCACTTATAAAATGACCAGTAACTGAACACTTATTGACCACTTTTTTCATCACAGATACTATATCGGATACTTGCTCCTTTTCCTTCTTTCTGGATATAACCCTTTTCAACCAGCTCATCAATCACCTTTCTAGCGGAAGTTCTTGACTTATATCCACACACCTCTGCAGCCTTCCCTGTATTTATGCTACCATATTGGGAAATATATTGCAGAATAGCCTCTTCTTTTTCATCCTGAAGCGGCTTCTTATATCCCACAGTTTGCTCTTCATTTCGCAAATCTGCCACCCCCGGAATATACACAACCTGACCAACCTCTAATTTCAGACTAACACGATCTGCACGCTCTGAAAAATCAAATTCCGGCTTTTTCCATTTTTGCTCTTCCCATGCAGTCATAATCTTATCAACGCCACTTCCGGCACGCTCACCGACATTTACAAAACCAAACATCTTTAAGATATTCGGATTTCGTGGATCACTATTACCACCTGCATAAAATTCCTCTTTTGTAATTCGTATGGTTCCCGGATTTGAAATCGTTATCTCTTTTCCTTTCTTAACAATAACTACGCCTCTTCTTCCATAATAATTGGAATGTGCCAGGGCATTTGCCAATGCTTCTTCCAATGCATCATGCACATCCACTCTATCTACACGGTATCCATTTCGTCTATTTGCAAATGGAACTGCTACATCATCGTCCATTCTGGTACGCACCTTGCAGAAAAAGTCATATATATTACCGCTCCAATCACCTTCGTTAGAATGCGTCCGGAATAACCAGCGCACTGCTTTATCCTCGCATTCCTCACGATAATCCAGAAAATAATTTGGAAAAACTTCAGTAATATGATAAGCCTCTCCAAAGAACAATAGTCCTGCTATCGTTGGAGATAATGTACCATTTTTATTCTTTGCTGCTGCCCTTAATTTCATAAGGAACTCGTTATTTTCCAAAGCATTCCAAGGATGTCCACTGTGAAGCTGTTCAAAAATAATTCTATAACCTTTTATCGTATCCTGATTCAACACGTCTAACCCGAACTCTTCCAACACTTCCACATCTCCAGATATATCTCTCTGATCTGCGAACATTGCCCGGACTGCCTCTTCGGTACAAAGAAAGTCACCTTCATAATCTCTTTTATAAGTACCTTTCATCGGATCTGTCCCAATGTATACCGGCTTATCATGCCTGTCTGCCGCTGGAACATCAATTCTTAATATTCTCTTTTCTCCTACTGTCACTGGTCTGACATGATGATTCAGTAAAATGTTCTTTGACACCTTATTTCTGTCATTCAATGTACTCCAAAAATCCTTCTGATATTTAACAATCTGCTTGTCGTTCAGTCCTTCAACTGTAAAAGAATCCCTGTGTTCCTTAATTCCAAGCAGAATCGTGCCACCATTTGTATTAGCAAAAGAAGAGTAAGTCTCCCATATGCTCTCAGGGAGTCCGCCGGTTGCCAGCTTACATTCTCGCTCATGATCTTCTTTTAAGTTTAATCCCTCTAATACATTTTCTTTCAATCGCAAAACCTCCCCTCTTTGAAATTGTATATAAATTATACTACGCAAACCATCAACATTCAATTCTCAATATATAAGCTGTTAGCACCTCTAATTTGTATTTAATTTTATGCTTACAATCGTTATCTGTCATTAAACTATTGGTTTAATTCAGTTTTATATGCGAATTAAAACGGCAGAGTTCCACTTCTCTCTATGAACGCTTGTTACTGTCAGAGAGAAAAACGAATAAGTTAACCGTTCTTGCTCTCGCAGAAAAGAGAATTGAAATGTCTACCCCATATAATATAAGTGCTTTTATCAAATATTTTTAAGCATATACATCCACAAACAATGACAGGTTAACAAAATTATCATTTATCAATAATGGACTAAGACTTCCAATCTTCATACAACCATGCAATTTTAGCAACTTGATATGCAGAAAACTTCTGCCCTCTTAAATTTTCTTTTTTATCTTCTTGTATTTGATATTTATGCCAAGTTTCTTTGCCACTTCTTCACCGATAAATCGACCACCGCTTCCAAATTCCCTGCTGATTGTAATAATCCTTTTTTCCATTTACGGTTCCTCCTTAATTCAAAGCATCTACTTTATTCTTTCTAATTCTCTTTAAAAATACATATCCTACCAGACATGAAATAACCTCAGTTATTGGAAATGCCCACCAGATAAGCGAAACTCCCATCTGACCATTTCTGACAAACGCAGAAAAAATTCCAGCCAATGGCAGGATAATAATAAGCTGTCTCAGAAGAGAGATAACCAAAGATTCAACGCCGCCATCCAGTGCCTGATAAATTCCCTGATAAGCAACATTTATTCCAGCAAACAGAAAGCTTATTGAGATTATCCTCATTGCTCCGATAAAATATTCCCTTGACTGTCCTGCATTGAACAAAGTTGCAAAAGCTCCAGGAAAAATTTCAGTAATTGCAATTCCAAGAATCATTAATACAACTGTATAGATCAGTCCATACCTAATCCCATCCCGAATTCTCTTTTTACTTCTCATTCCATAAGCAAATGCAATAATCGGAGTGATTGCATCTCTAAGCCCAAAGGCAAGGAATAATACAAACTGCTGTACTTTATAGAACAATCCATATGCAGTCTGTGCGGAAGGGCTGAATTTCAAAATCAGATTCATCACATATACCATGATAGACATAAGTGCCTGTGCAATAATTGCAGGAAGTCCAATTGCATATATTTCCTTGATTATTCCGCTATCCGGTTTCATATACTTTACATCATTTTCAAATTCCTTATTCAGTTTCATATGAAATACAAACAATACTATTGCAGACGCAACCTGTCCAATAACAGTTGCATATGCAGCTCCCTTCACTCCCATTTCAGGAACCGGTCCAATACCATAAATCAAAATCGGATCAAAAACAATATTCACCACTGCACCCACAACCTGACCGATTGTAGAATATAGTGAACGTCCTGTTGCCTGTAAGAGTTTTTCAAATAATGAAAAGAAAATAATTCCAAATGAAATTGCGCAGCATATTCTTAAGTAGTCTGTTCCCATTGATGCAACTTCAGGGTCAATTGTCTGTGATGAAATATATGCCCTTACTCCAAAAATCCCAAACAACAGGCACACCACATAAATAATCACTCCAAGGAACAAACTGTTTCCCGCAACTTTTGCTGCTTTTTTACCATTTTCCTGTCCAAGTGTTCTTGCAAGAAGTGCATTTGTTCCCACACCTGTTCCGATTCCAACTGCTACCATGAGCATCTGAACTGGAAACACCAGTGTAAGTGCATTAAGTGCCGCCTCACTTCCTGACCTCATGTTTCCAACAAAGGCACTGTCTACAATGTTGTAAACCGCCTGCAATGCCATAGATAAGATCATCGGTATTCCCATCTGAACCATGAGCTTATTTACCGGCATCTCTCTCATCTTGTTACTTTCTGCCATCTTAATAATCCTCCTCATATAATCAAGTGTTTTTTATTGAAAATTCAAGGTCTCTCAACCTTTTTATCTCAGCGAATAAACCATAGCTATGAGCATTTC
>NZ_QULH01000034.1:0-753 GCF_003481635.1 Clostridium sp. OM05-6BH
TGCACAGAGTGACTGTGCAGGAAAGGATGGGTGATCACTATGAAAATCAGATATTGTGTGAGTTTGTTGTTGCTGTGTGCCGCAACAATATTTTCGAAGTCGACAACAGTAAAAGCAGAGGATAAGTATTATAAGTTTTTGGAAAAATATTTTACCATTGAAGAGAAGTATAAATCAAAATGGGGACAACAGGATGGATTTACGTATCTTTGTGAAAAAAAAGATAATACCGTCACCATTGTTGGAATACCTATGGATAAAAAGAAGGTAGTTGTACCCGCCAAAATCAATGGGAAAAAGGTGGTAAAGATTTCTATTATGCCGGCGTTTGATTGGGCAGCGAATGAGGAATACCGCAATGAATTTTACGGAGAACATGAGGATGTCCCGATCCCAAAGGTGGAATACTTGAGTATTCCAAAGACAGTTAAGGTTATAGACTGTTATGAAGGGGGATGGCTGAACGAGGGGTATTGTAAGGGAATGCAGTCATTTCTACAGAATCTGAAGAAATTTAATGTGGCATCCGGTAACAAGTGGTATAGGTCATACAAGGGAGTGTTGTATACTAAAAATGGAAAGAAATTAATTACTGTACCAAGAAAGTATACGGCAAAAACGGTCAAAGTAAAAAAGGGAACAACAAAGATAGCAGATTCCGCTTTTTCCTTCTGCACCAACATTAAAAAGGTGATCCTGCCGGATACGGTAAAGGTGATTGAGCAGAATGCGTTTGTGTGCTGTTCGTTGAAT
>NZ_QULH01000034.1:763-10151 GCF_003481635.1 Clostridium sp. OM05-6BH
GAATGCGTTTGTGTGCTGTTCGTTGAATTACATTAGGATGCCTAGAAGACTGAAAGAATTGGGCGGGAGTGCATTTCATGAATCTGCTTTAAAGAAGATAACAGTATACGGAAAAGTGGAATTGAATGGAACATTTAAATATTGCAAAAAGTTAAAGACAGTGGTGCTAAAGAAAGGTGTTAAGAAACTTGGAGAATATGTGTTTATTGATTGCCCGAAACTGAGAAGTGTGACGGTTCCTAAAGGCATAAAAAATCTTTGGTTGTACATTGACAGCATATTTTATTATCGGGGATTAAAGTGCAACCTTTCCAACATTACCATAAAAACACCAAAGAACTCAGAAATGTATAAGGAACGTAAATTTTTGAAGAAACGATACAAGATAAAAGTGAAAGTCATCAAGTAGCATTTGCTATATTGCTTGAAACATGAGTTGACAAGGTAAAAAGGTATAATAACCAGCGGGGGATGTGTGTTTTACATCCCCTGCTGGTTATTTATTTTGTTGTCCGTTTGCGGAACAATATATTTGTGATCCAAGAGACGATCATAAATAATACGATCGCAGCAGCAACGTCCAAGAAGGAATGCTGTTTCAAAAATAGCGTAGACATACAGATCAAGAGGCACAGTACAAAAGAGCCGTTGCGCCAGATCTTTTGCTTATGGATCGTCGCATAGCGGCAAAGTCCGGCGTGGATGGCAAGTGAGTTAAATACATGAATACTTGGCAGCACATTGGTATCGGTATCCGTTGCATACAGCATGGAAATGACCTGTGTAAAAATATTGTCATGAGTAAATTGTGTCGGTCGCATGTTCTGTGCATTTGGAAACAAAGTATAGATTAACAGACTGGCTGTCATGCCAATGATCAATGTGGCAATTGTCTGATAATAGTTTTCTAAATGCATCAGATCGAAAAATAAGAGTGCTAATGTTGCAAATACATACACAAACCATAATAAATATGGAATAATAAAATATTCGCAAAAAGGAATATAGTCGTCTATAGCGCAATGAATGTAGGTGAAAGGTACATCATCACGTGCCTCCAGCCACATAAACCAAACCATATACACCGGAAAATAGAGTGCGACAAATATATGTTTATAGCGGTAAATAAATTGTTTCCAGTTCATAAAAATCCTTTCTACTACAATATATTTATGGTTAATATCCCTTACAGCCAGTAAGGAATTACCCATCTTGTTGCTTAAGCTGTATAATGATGGAGCAATTGGTATATCGGATCCTTTCTTGGACTTTGCGTCCGTAATCTAGACTGATAACCAGCTCCTCATTCGCAGCGTTCGTTTTATGCAGGTTGAATCGCCATAGGTGCATTCGCGTCACACCACAGTAGATTGAATAGGCAATGAGTAAAACTGGTATTTATCCATTGCAATAATCTTAAGGAGTGACTATTTATGAACGCAGTAGGTATCGATGTTTCAAAAGGTAAAAGTATGGTTGCTATCATGCGACCTTTCGGTGAAATTGTTTCCGCACCTTTTGAGATCAAGCATACAGCCAGTGATATCAATTTACTTGTAGAACTAATTAACTCTGTTGAAGGTGAATCCCGAATTGTAATGGAGCATACAGGACGTTACTATGAAGTCCTTGCCCATCAGCTTTCAGAGGCAAACCTTTTCGTCAGTGCCATTAACCCAAAACTGATCAAGGATTTTGATAATGATTCCCTTCGTAAAGTCAAATCCGACAAAGCTGACGCTGTTAAGATTGCACGATATGCACTTGACAAGTGGCAAAATCTTAAACAATATAGTGTTATGGATGAATTACGCAATCAGCTTAAAACCATGAACCGTCAGTTTGGCTTTTACATGAAGCACAAGACGGCTATGAAGAATAATCTTATTGGCATCCTTGACCAAACCTATCCTGGTGTTAATACTTACTTTGACAGTCCTGCACGCAGTGACGGCAGCCAGAAATGGGTTGATTTTGCATCTACATACTGGCATGTGGACTGTATCCGTAAAATGTCCCTAAATGCCTTTATCGACCATTATCAAAACTGGTGTAAACGCAAGAAGTACAACTTCAGTCAGTCAAAAGCTGAAGAAATCTATGGAAAAGCAAAGGAACTTGTTCCTGTACTTCCAAAGGATGCCATTACAAAGCTTATTATCAAGCAGGCTGTAGACCAGCTTAATAGTGCCTCTGCAACGGTTGAATCACTACGCACACTTATGAATGAAACTGCTTCCCAACTTCCCGAATACCCTGTCGTTATGGCTATGAAAGGGGTTGGTTCCTCCCTTGGTCCTCAATTGATGGCTGAGATTGGTGATGTTTCTCGTTTTACCCATAAAGGTGCTATTACTGCTTTTGCCGGTGTAGATCCGGGTGTTAATGAATCGGGAAGTTATGAACAAAAAAGTGTTCCAACTTCCAAACGAGGTTCCTCTGATCTTAGAAAGACTTTATTTCAGGTAATGGATGTCTTAATAAAAACACACCCTCAGGATGATCCTGTGTATCAGTTCATAGACAGGAAGCGGGCACAAGGTAAGCCTTACTATGTCTACATGACTGCAGGTGCCAACAAGTTTCTAAGAATCTATTACGGACGAGTGAAAGAATATCTTTCATCTCTTCCAGAATCCTAATCATCATTATGATTTTCAGACCAGCACTGGTGTGGTGGTCTTATTTTGATACCTAATTTTCAACCTGTATAAAATTTTCAATGTTCTTCAATTTAGCCTTGACTTTTTATTTGCAGGCTAGGATCAGAGTGCCGAAGTCTGTTTTGCCGTCACCCTGATCTGTGGTCGTAAATTATGCTGACAGTGGTTTAATGCCAGCGGGAATGCTTAAGATCCAGTTCGTTGCGAATATAAGCGAAAGTTTTATCTTCGCCCTCTTCGGCGAGCATATGCAAAAGCCGTTCTAGCAGTTCTGCAGTTTCTGGATGCATGGTGTAATGCGATTTACCACGTTCGTAATATTCCAAAGGCAGTCGGTCGTTGTAATTTTCTAAATTGTAATTACGGCTTGCCGCCATGCGGTCGCAAAACATTTCAACGACGTAACGTGGTGCCATAGGCATTCCCTGTAACCCCTTGGAGCAGTCAGAGGAAAGATCGATCCAGTATTCATAGTGATGGCGGTTGCGTCCTTTGTGGTGAAGCCATGCGGCAGAGTAGCCGATGGTTTCGCGCTCATAAGCGTTCGGGCTTCGTTTGCCTTCTTGATAATAGTGAACACCGGTCCAAAATTCAATTGGATGATATTTCGACCAGTCATGGCAGATTCCCTGCCAGTAAATGCCGGCGCGAAAGCAATTGCGGCGCACCAGTCGTTTGTGGCGTAGAATTGTTCGCAAATGCCCCCAAAAATTGTGCCATAATCGCATGATGACATCTCCATTTCTCATAGTGTAGTTGTGCGGCTGCGGTTGTAAGCCGGAGTTGCACTTTGGTAACTTTCTCAAGAGTTCTTTGCTGTCTGTGCGGCAAAGTTATTGCTGTAATTCGGAATTGTATTCGCGCATCCACTGTCTCGGTGTACATCCTTTCCATTTGCGGAATGTACGGATCAGATGGCTGCAATCCGAAAAACCGGTCTCCTGACTGATATAGGTCAGATCCAGTTTCGTGAATAAAAGCAGATCCGTCACCCTGTTAATACGCACAAATTCAATATATTCCTTGCAGGATTGATGATAATTTCTGCGGAATAATTTAGCAAAGTAAGAATAACTCATTCCGCACCGTTCTGCAAGGTCATGAATCCGTAAAGGTTCATTATAATGCGATTTGATATATTCTGCAATATGTTCAAACTCATGATTGTCACTTTGCCGGGACAATAAAATTTCTTCCATATTAAGTCCGCGCATCAGCCAAACGCGCGTCATCGCTGTGATTAAGATCGCAAGTTTGGAGCAGGCAATCGTGTCGTAGCCAAAATGGCGTAGCCGCATTTCCTCGATACAGTCGACAAAAAGCTGCTTGAGTGGAATACCTGTCATGTCGCCGTCGGCAAAGAAAATATTGGAAGGATCTTCCTCATAAGCAAGAGAGATGATCCGGCTGAATTGATTTTTCATGTTATCCGTTGCCTGCAAAAAGCCAAGGTCAAACTTCAAAACATGATAGCGAATGTTTGGCGGGGAAGCGGCTTTGCAGTCAGATGCCGCCACAGTCGTTATAGAGGGAGATTTCTCCGATACATCTGCAGCTGAATGTGGTATTGACACCGGATGAATGCTGTCGTGTTCCTGATCCGGTAAAGGTTCCTGCGGAGATGCCAGAAGAGGGCAGGCAGACAGCGGACAGTTAGGCAGATAACCATGCAACGACGGATCCATAAAGAAATCTTGCGATTTCAGCGTAAAAGCAGGATCTTGCGATGGTTTCTCAGCCCGGCTTTGCTCAAAATCCGTCGGAAAGACATCGATAGTATGTAAAGTCTTTGGCGGGAAAAAAATAAAATCTCCCGGTTGCAGGGAGTATACATTCTCATCACAGGTGACAAGCAGATTGCCGGCTGTAAGATATATACATTCTATAAAATAATGCCAGTGTGGCAAAATAGGAAAGTTGTGATCGTTCGTAATATGTGTAAAAGCTTCGATTGGTGCATTTAAGCGGTCTGTATATTCGTAATAGCGATCCATAAGTATTAGTCAGCCTTTCTGTAAATTCTTTAAAATTTGCACAAAAAAAGTTGCAAAAAGATAGATTTGTACAATTTTTGTGCAGATTTATTATAGCATAGCACCTACTGCTATGCTATACTTTCGTAGCAGATTTACAGAAAGGAGAAAAAAACTATGACTCCAATGAAATGGTTTTATTCATTTTTGAAGAAATATTGGCTGCGCATGGTGTCGGGTCTGATACTTGTAACGATACTTGCTGCGACAGCTTTGGCATCGCCATACATCTCCAAATTGATCGTGGATGATGTCATTAAAAAGCAAAATACCGGGTTATTACCGAAGCTGATCATTCTGCTTCTTGCGATGGTTGTGATCAAGGGTGTATGCCGATTTTTTTCGCAAGTATTGTTTGAAACAAGTTCGCAGGGTGTGTTGTATACCATGCGCGACAAAGTATACCGCAAACTATTGTTAGAAGATTTTGCGTTTTATAATAAAAATAGAACGGGAGATCTGATGGGACGTCAGACCGGAGATATGGATGCGATCCGTCATTTTGTGGCGTATGTGATCTATACGGTATACGAAAATATTTTGTATTTTGTGTTATCCATTGTTTTGATCTTTATGGTCAATGTAAAGCTTGCTGTATGCATGATGCTTGTGCTCCCACTGACGGCAGCTACTACCTATATGCAGGCAAAGAGAGTGAAACCGGCATTCAAAAATTGTCGTGATGCTTTTTCAAGCCTGAATACATATGTGCAGGAGAACATTAGTGGAAACCGCATGGTAAAGGCGTTTGCGAAAGAAGACTTCGAAATGGAGAAGTTTGGCGTGGAGAATGACCGTTACCGCGATGCAGAGCTTGGTGCAGCCGCTATTTGGAAAAAATATGTGCCGATCTTTGAGTTGTTGTCCAATCTGTTGACATTGGTACTTATGCTTGTTGGCGGTGTTATGGTGGTGCGCGGAGAGATGACATTAGGTGATCTTGTTGCAGTAAACGGATATTTATGGATGCTCACAACACCGCTTCGCATGGCGGGATGGTGGATCAATGATATTCAAAGATTTACTACATCAGTAGAAAAGATTTATGGGACTTATACTGCGGAACCGGATGTGAAACATCCCGGCCATCCGGTACAGCATCAAAAGTATGAGGGGAATATCTCGTTCCGCAATGTGTCGTATCGGGCAGATGATGAGGACATCATTCGTGATGTATCTTTCGAGGTAAAGAAAGGTGAGACGGTCGGCATTTTGGGAACGACCGGAGCCGGAAAGTCAACGATCATTAATCTGCTTTGCCGTTTCTTTGATGTGACAGACGGTGAAGTGCTGGTAGATGGCATTAATGTGAAGGATCTGGATCTGTATGAACTGCGTGAGAACATTGGTATCGCCATGCAGGATGTGTTCCTTTTTTCGGATACGATCGAAGGAAATATTGCATATGGCCGTCCAGATTGTTCGTTTGAACGAGTAAAAGAAGTGGCCAAAATGGCAGACGCCAATTTGTTTATTAAAAATCTTCCGGATGGATACGATACGATCGTAGGTGAGCGCGGAGTCGGATTGTCGGGCGGACAAAAGCAGCGAATTTCTTTGGCGCGTGCCTTACTTAAAGATCCGGCGATCTTAGTGCTTGATGATACGACATCGGCGGTAGATATGGAAACAGAGAGTTACATTCAGCGCCAGTTGGAAAATATTGGACACAGTTGTACGACATTTATCATTGCATATCGAATCTCTTCTTTGCGTGATGCCGACAAGATCTTGGTTATGGATCAGGGCCGCATTATTGAGCAGGGAACCCATGAGGAATTGATTGCAAAAGGTGGATATTATGCAACCGTTTATCATCACCAGTATCCTATGGCTGTACCGAAAAACGGACAGGAGGTGAATCACATTGGCTAGAAATACTTATGAAAATGATGAGATATTAGAAGATAAGTTTGACGCCAAGCAGTTAAAACGACTGGGTGGTTATATACGTCCTTATACCGGCAAGATGCTGCTCGTGTTGTTTTTGATGTTGTCATCTTCCGGACTTACCATGTTTATTCCAAAGTTTTTGCAGATAGAGATGGATACGTATATCCCGAATGGCGATATACATGGTATTGTGATCTTGACGTTGATCGCAGCAGTGATCGTAGTGTATGCAGTAGTCAGTCTGCGTATAAAGGTAACACTTACGACGCAGGTTGGACAGGATATCATTCATCAGATACGAGAGGATCTCTTTGCTCATTTGCAGGAACTGCCCTTTAGTTATTATGATGACCGTCCACATGGAAAGATTCAGGTACGTGTGGTTAATTATGTCAACAATCTGAGTGACCTATTGTCAAATGGTATTTTGAATACGATCACAGATTTGTGCAACCTGATCTTTATTTTGATCTTTATGCTTTCTATGAGCGTAAAGTTGACACTGGTATGTATGTGTGGCTTGCCGGTGCTGATCCTGTATATTGTCTTTCTCAAAAAGAAGCAGCGTTATGCTTGGCAGGTACAAAGCAATAAGCAGTCTAACTTGAATGCCTATATTTCCGAAAGCATTAACGGCATACGTGTGACGCAGGCGTTTGTGCGGGAGGAAGAAAACACCAATATATTTAACCGTTTGAGTATGAGTTATCGCAAGGCGTGGATGCGTGCCGTGATCTATAACTTTGCAATGGGACCGATGGTCGATCTGATCTCCACGATCACAACGGCATTTATATATGTGATCGGTATTAACTGCATTATAAATGGAGGATTGGATGGCGTGACAACCGGTAAGTTGATCGCGTTTACAGCATATATCAGCCGCTTCTGGCAGCCGATCAATACGATCGCAAACTTTTATAATAGTGTGCTCACGGCAGTTTCTTATTTGGAACGTATCTTTGAGACGATTGACGAACCGGTGGCAGTAAAAGATGCACCGGATGCCGTTCAAATGCCGCAGATCAAAGGAGATGTTGCGTTTGACCATGTCACCTTCAGCTATGAAGACGGTATTCCGATCTTGCATGATGTGAGTTTTAAGGTACAGCAGGGTGAAACAATAGCCATTGTAGGTCCGACCGGAGCCGGCAAGACAACGATTGTAAATTTATTGAGCCGTTTTTATAATGTAGACCGTGGAACGGTCAAAATAGATGGGATTGATATTTCCAAAGTAACGCTTCGTTCCTTGCGTGAACAGATGGGCGTTATGATGCAGGACAGCTTTATCTTTTCCGGAACGATCATGGATAATATTCGTTATGGCAACAAGAAGGCTTCGGATGAAGATGTGATCCGTGCCGCAAAGACGGTGTGTGCGCATGACTTTATCGTACAGATGGAAGATGGCTATAACACACAGGTTAATGAGCGAGGAAGCCGCTTGTCTGTTGGACAGAGACAGTTGATCTCGTTTGCCAGAGCGTTGTTGGCAGATCCGGCGATCCTGATCTTAGATGAGGCAACGTCAAGTATTGATACGGAGACGGAAATTGTGCTGCAGGAGGGCTTGAGCCACTTGTTAGAGGGACGTACCTCGTTTATTATTGCACATCGTTTGTCGACAATTAAAAATGCGAACCGCATTATGTATGTTGCAGATGGTAAGATTTTGGAAAGTGGTTCTCATGAAGAACTGCTTCAGATGCACGGTAAATATTATGAATTGTTTATGTCGCAGTATAAGGCATAATAAGAGTAAAAAAGCAAAGCCAGCGCTCAATGTCATTAAGTCACTGCCAGTTTCTTTGGGTATAGGCAAATAGACAATGTATTTGTAATAGAGCAACGTTTGCAAATGGTAATCAAGGAACTCCTCATATCCCAAGAATATGTAGAATTCCTTGTTGGTCGTGACGGAGAGTTCGATCAGCTTGTCGCTTCAACTGTCCGCAGATGTAAGCGAACTGTTCGTGATGACAACAGTGCACTTGTTCTTGTTTTGCCCTAAGGAAAGCCACATCAAACGGCAAGAAATGTGGTTTGATGTGGCTTCCTCATTGCTTAATTGATGAAGTGAGTTGTTTTGAAAACTATAGAGAGGAGTGAAGTTTTGGAAAATAGATTAGAAATAAGTACTATTCCGTATGGGCAATGTATGAGCGATACGGACTTTGATCTTGATAGAATTATTTATGATTTGGATGGCCAGATAGATTTGTTATCCGGTCAGGCTGACACACTCGATTACTTAATTTCTGTTGCAAGCGGTATTCTTTGCGGAATGCTTGATATCCTCTGGGTTGGAGAATTTAGCCTTGAACATGGCAGAGCAATCGCAAGTGATAAAATCGAAGACTTTGTAAAGAAAGCCGCCAAGCTAACCGGCTGTGAGAGCGATGATCTGGGCTCAGCTGTAAAGCATTTGGAAAAGCTGTTCCCCATACCAAGTGACGGAAATACTCCTGATTTTGGTGGAGGGCTTCAGCACCACCTGAGAGATTTTGCTCATCATCCAACGATTGTCGGTCTAATTTTTTCTTTGCTCACGCAGTTTACATATAAGTCGTATGGAACTGATACAGCAGGGATGTTTCTTGTTGTCGATGTCCCTGAAAAAAGCAGACCATTTATTGGCGATGATACTCCTACTAAGATACTCTACGGTACGCTGACATGGTTCTTCCATTTGGTAAGTGACATGGCTGGTTCAAGCAGCACCGCAGGTAAAACAGGCGGTACAGGAATCCCCAATGGCATTAAGTTAAGGAAATCTCACATCACAGAAATGTGGTG
>NZ_QULH01000035.1:0-8262 GCF_003481635.1 Clostridium sp. OM05-6BH
AACCGGGACATCTCAGACACTCCTTCAGGCATGTATTCATCAGAGACCTAACAAAATAAGAAATTACGTACAAACACTGCGCTCTACGGCAATTGTCTTAGTTTCTTGATGGCAGAATAATTTACGTTATTGGCTGCAAATTAGTTATTGTCTTACTGACATAATAAGCAATATGTGACTAGATGGCAGCTTCGGATGTGCGAAGTTCGAAATAGTTATAGTTAATCTCCTATTAAAATATTACGCATACAGATTATTCTCTCTTCATGTATATGGAAGTTCCTGCTTAGATAGAACTTCTAGAGGCGCGAAGTTCGGATTACATACATTTTACATAAATTTTAGGTGTGGCAGATTTCAGACTTTACATTGGCACAGTATCCTATTAACCGTAAACAAAATTTAGCCGCACATCTGAAAGAAGCAGATGGAAAACACGGTTAAGAGTGACCGTGTGGAGGGAAGAGAAAAGGAGATTATTAAAATGAGAGCAAAGAAATTATTAGCAGTAGGATTGAGTGTATTATGTGTAGCAAGCTTGGTGACAGGCTGTGGCAGCAAAAAGGGTGACAAAGCAGCAGGCGGATCCAAACCGATTTCTGTTGTAACAAGAGAAGATGGTTCCGGTACCAGAGGCGCTTTCATCGAGCTGTTCGGTATTGAACAGGAAGAGGGTGGCAAGAAAGTAGATAAGACCACAGCAAGTGCTTCCGTATCACAGAGTACAGAGGTTATGATGACAACAGTAGCCGGAGATGAATATGCGATCGGTTATACATCACTTGGTGCATTAAACGATAAGGTAAAGGCATTGAAAGTTGATGGCGTGGAAGCAACAGCAGAGAACGTAAAAAGCGGTACATACAAGATTTCCCGTCCTTTCAACATTGCTACCAAAAAAGATGTCAGCGAAGCAGCACAGGATTTCATCAATTACATCATGAGTGCTGATGGACAGAAAGTAGTAGAAGACAATGGTTACATCGCAGTTTCCGAAAATGCAGCATTCAAAAGCAATGGTGCGAAAGGTAAGATCGTCGTTGCCGGTTCTTCTTCAGTAACACCGGTTATGGAAAAATTAGCAGAGGCATATCAGAAAGTAAACACAGGTGCACAGGTGGAAGTTCAGCAGAGTGATTCTACAACAGGTATGACTTCTGCAGCAGAGGGAACTTGTGATATCGGTATGGCATCCCGTGACTTGAAGGACAGTGAGACACAGGCAGGTCTTACTCCAACCGCAATCGCATTAGATGGTGTCGCAGTAATCGTAAATAACAAAAATTCCTTAGAGGATATTTCCTCCGATGCCGTTAAGAACATTTACACAGGTACAACAACAGACTGGGCAGATGTGAAATAAGGAATCCTGACAGGTATACCTGCACATAGATAATGTGTGCAGGCAGCCGACCACAGACTTGTGGGCTGGGAAAGGAATGAGGATTGATATGACACTACAAAAAGTAAAAGAAAAAGGGATGGAGTTTGTCTTTATGCTCTGTGCCTGTGTCTCGATACTGGCAGTTGCATTGATCTGTATCTTCCTGTTTGCAAATGGTGTTCCCGCTATGGCAAAGATTGGCTTCGGCAAATTTTTGCTGGGGCGCACCTGGCAGGCAGGAAATGGTCTGTTTGGAATCTTTCCAATGATCATCGGAAGTATCTATGTTACAGCAGGAGCGATCATTGTCGGTGTCCCAATTGGAATTTTGGCAGCAGTATTTTTGGCAAGGTTTTGCCCTAAACCGTTATACCGCATTATGAAACCGGGCGTGGAGCTGTTAGCAGGTATTCCGTCTGTTGTATACGGTTTCTTCGGATTGATGATCATCGTACCGTGGGTGCGTGACACGTTTCGTCCTTACTATGGTGGTAACGGACTCAGCTTGTTTTCCGCGGCTTTGCTGCTCGGAATCATGATCCTGCCAACGATCATCAGTATATCGGAATCAGCGATCCGTGCCGTACCGGATAAATATTATCAAGGTGCATTGGCACTTGGTGCTACACATGAAAGAAGCGTATTTCGAACAGTGGTACCAGCCGCAAAATCCGGTATCATGGCAGGTATTGTACTAGGAATCGGGCGTGCCTTTGGCGAGACAATGGCTGTCATTATGATTGCCGGCAATCAGGCATGGATACCAGACAACATGTTTCAGGGAATCCGAACTTTGACCGCCAATATCGTTATGGAAATGGGATATGCGCAGGATCTGCATCGTGAAGCATTGATCGCAACGGGTGTTGTACTCTTTGTATTTATCCTGATCATCAATACACTTTTTTCCATATTAAAGAGAAGGGAGGCAAAATAACCTATGGAACAGGCAATTAATGTACAAAGTCTGGCGCAAAAACGCCGCACTTACTTTAAGCATCCGGGTTCACTCATTGTCTTTTTACTCACTTGGCTGGCAGCACTGTTGACAATGGGGGTACTTGTCTTCCTGATCGGATATATTTTGATCAAAGGTGTCCAATTTTTGACACCGGACTTATTCAAACTGGAATATAATTCTGACAATGTATCAATGCTTCCGGCGTTGATCAATACACTGCTTATGACAATGTTAGCCTTGTTGATCGCCGGACCGCTTGGCATCTTTGCAGCAATCTATATGGTTGAATATGCCAAAAAAGGCAACAAAGTTGTCGGTGTCGTTCGGGTGACGGCAGAAACATTATCCGGTATTCCATCTATTGTGTATGGATTGTTTGGTGCATTGTTTTTCGTCACATTTTTGCATTTGCGGTTATCTTTGATCTCCGGTGCACTTACCGTGGCAATCATGGTTCTGCCGACAATTCTGAGAACGACAGAGGAAGCGTTGATCGCAGTGCCGGCCAGTTTCCGAGAGGGAAGCTTTGGACTGGGAGCCGGCAAGCTTCGTACCGTATTTCGGATCGTATTACCATCTGCGGTACCGGGCATTCTTTCCGGTGTAATTCTTGCAACCGGACGAATCGTCGGAGAAACGGCAGCGCTGATCTATACAGCAGGAACAACCGCAAAACTGCCCAAAAACCTGTTATCTTCTACGAGAACCTTATCGGTGCATATGTATATGCTGTCGGGCGAAGGATTTCACACAGATCAGGCATTTGCAACCGCTGTAATATTGCTGATATTGGTTATCGTGATCAACTTGATCTCGAACCTGCTTGCAAGCAGATTAACAGCTAAAGGTATTCAGAAATAAAGTAAGAAGCAGGTTAGCAGCCAAAGGCATTCAGAAATAAAACAAGAAAGGTATGGTTATTATGGATACAACCTATACAAATGTGGTGGATGCATCGACATCCCAGATAGCATCAGATACCAAGTTTCACGTTGCAGGACTGGACTTGTATTATGATAAATTTCACGCATTAAAAGATATCAATATTGATATTCCGGAAAAGCAGATCACAGCGTTTATCGGACCATCCGGTTGTGGTAAATCCACATTCTTAAAATCGCTCAACCGTATGAATGATCTTGTAGAAGGCTGTCGGATCACCGGCGAAGTAAAGCTTGGCGAGCAAGATATTTACGGAGACATTGACATCAATCATCTGCGCAAACGTGTGGGAATGGTTTTTCAGAATCCAAATCCATTTCCGATGAGTATATATGACAACATCGCGTATGGACCGCGCACGCATGGCATTCATTCTAAACAGAAATTAGATGTTATTGTCGAAAAGTCTCTCAGACAGGCAGCGATTTGGGATGAATTGAAAGATCGTCTCAAAAAGTCAGCACTTGGTTTGTCGGGTGGACAGCAGCAGCGTTTATGTATTGCACGCGCACTTGCTGTAGAACCGGAGGTTATCTTAATGGATGAGCCGACATCGGCACTTGATCCGATTTCAACATCCCGTATTGAGGATTTGGCGATCGAGCTCAAAAAAGACTATACGATCATTATGGTCACACATAATATGCAGCAGGCAACTCGTATCTCGGACCGAACAGCATTTTTCCTGTTGGGAGAAATGGTTGAGTATGGAGCAACGGATAAATTGTTTTCTGTACCACAGGACAAACGCACGGAAGATTATATCACAGGAAGATTTGGATAGGGGGAAGCGAAGGTATGCGAAATCGATTTGATAATCAGTTGGAAAAACTTAATAATGAATTGATCGAGATGGGCAGCATGATCGAGCAGGCGATCGAAAAGGCAATTAGTGCATTAGTGAATAGCGATGTTGAACTTGCTAAAACTGTCATTGAAGGCGATGAAGATATTGATCATCAGGAACGACGTGTTGAAAGTTTGTGTATGAAATTGTTATTACAGCAGCAACCTGTTGCCAAGGATTTCCGCCTTATTTCGTCTGCCCTCAAAATGATCACAGATATGGAACGTATTGGCGATCATGCGGCAGATATTTCAGAAATGACCGTCTGGATACATGGTGAAAATTATGTCACCCATCTTAATCTGCTCGAAGAAATGGCAAAAGCAGTCACCGTTATGCTTGTTGGAAGTATTGACGCTTTTGTATGCAAAAATCTCAAACAGGCAGAAGAAGTCATTGCAAAAGATGATATTGTAGATGACCTTTTCCTCAAAGTAAAGGAAGAAGTTATCCAGATGCTGCGTGAGTCTGATGGCTCCGGTGAGGAGGCAGCGGACTTATTGCTTATTGCTAAATATTTTGAACGCATTGGCGACCATGCAACCAATATTTCTGAATGGGTCATCTACTCCATCACCGGAAAACATGTATCCTAAAGGCTGGGAATAGGCTGCCGGGGTAGAGAAAAAGTCCCGTCATAGGCAGAGAAGTTAGCCGTTGTAGGAGGAACAAAAAAAGTTGTAGAAAGTACACTCAGCAGAAGTGGAATAAATGGAATGATAGCAAGCAAAGTTCAGCCAAGCACGGTAAATCAAATTGTTGCTGTTGCGTGTAGCGCGTTGATCTTGGCATATAATATTGCAAAGAGTTTAAATCAATGCAGCTTGCGAGATCAACAGGTGAAGAAGCTTGAAAGGGCAGCTGTTCATGCAATGAGAGAACAACGAGAGAAATTTATAAAACTTGTTCAGGATGAGAATTTGAAGTGGGATAAAACGGTGCAACAGGGGTTTGATCAAATGCTAATATGTGCATGTAAAGAGACATTTGACCTGAGTGGAGTAACAGAAGGTTTGGATAATGTGCTGGGTTTGTTTGGCAAAGAAGCTACTTTTCATAATATATCAGAGTATGAGAACCAGCTAGATCAGACTATTGTGTTGAATTTTTAGAAGGAAGCTATGATATTGTTAATATCATTAAATTATAGGTGTACCACCGCCTGGTAATGGAAAGGAGATTTTATGGTAGAACGAAACAACTTGAATCCGGTAACAAATCCAGAGAAAGTATTAAGAACTGTAGTACCTGGAGTAAAAGCAAAGGATTACAAAGTAAATTACTATTTCCTTTACAATCTGACAATCAATCCTAGCGCAGTCTCACTGCATTCAAATGGTATTGCATAGCACGTTTCAGCGGAGACAGGGAAAAGCCGGACCACTCCCAGATATCTTCAGTTTCATAATTTTTTACCCAAACGGTGCGGTGTTTAGTCAATCCTCGCATAAAGAAGCTGACATGAAGGTGGAACTTGCCGTCCGGTGATTCGATGTCTGTGTATCCAAAGATTTTACCGCGGATGGCGCGTTCAACTTTATCGATCTCATAGCGCTCGGCGTTTTGTAAACAGGTCTGATTGATAATTTCTGCAAGATTACCTACGGATACTTTATGCGTAGAGATATTGCTTCCGGTTACTGCGTTTAAAAGGCTGTCTGATAGACTCATAATTCCCTCTATTTCTACATGTGTTCATATTTCACATGTACGTGTTCATGTGTGCAAGTTGCTCATTCAAACTTCGCACATCCAAAGCTGCCATTTAGTCACATATTGTTTATTATGTTGATGATTTAATTATATTTTGCAGCCACCATATTGTGGGTTCCACCATAAAGAAACTATAGCAAAGCGATGTAACTCAGATTTTCAATTTGTTGCACAGGTTAGGTGCTAAGATCCATCAATGTCAGATCCAACAATATAAAAAATAACTCCCATCGAGCTTTGTGTCGAAATAAGAGATACATAGCTCTTTTTTTGTATAGGAAAATGTGGTATAATGATTCCGAAATCCAGATGCTTCGCATCTGTCGCGCATTGCGCTTTACGATTTTGCCGTTCACAAATTCTGCGCAAGTGAGCAAGCTCCCTTGTGTTGTGAATTTGTGATATAATAACTCTAATTAATTTAATACCGCTGAAGATGAACGGGAATAATACTAGGGAGGGTGTTCATTATGAAAAAGCAATCAAAGCATCATATTCATTCATTAACAGTAAGGATCACTGCGATAGCAATAATTCCACTATGCATTTTGGCATGTATTCTGACCATTATAGGGATTGGAAGTATTCGATCAGGCATTCAAGATGAGGTGGAATTAACATTGCAGGCATCGACGATGGGAGTGCAGGGAATGTTAGATGCGCTGAATGACAGTCCGCTAACATTAGATGGGGAGAAGCTCTACAAGGGCGAGCAGCAGATCACGGAGCAGATGTTGGAAAATATGGTGAAGGGAACCGATCTGGATGTCACGATATTCTATGACAAGACCAGACGTGCGACTACATTGAAAGATGCTAAGACCGGACAATTTGTTTTGGGGACAGATGCAGCGCAGGAGGTATATGACCGGGTAGTATTACAGGGCAAAACCTTTACTTCTTATGATATGGTCATTAATGATGAGGCGTATTATGTATATTACATGCCGTTAAAGGATCAGGGAGGAAGTACGATCGGCATGTTGTTTGCCGGCGCTCCGGCTTCAGATGTTAATTCTTTCATTGCTGTCAAGACTGGTACTTTGGTTGGTGTGGCAATAGTGATCGGAATTCTTGCATTTATAGCAGTAATTATTTGTGTGTTAGCTATTCGAAATGGTCTGAATGACGCCAATGGTGCGCTGGGACAGCTGGCATGCGGTAATTTGAATGTTCAAATGAGCAAACGTTTACTGAAGCGTAAGGACGAGCTTGGCAGCATGGCGAAGAGCCTTCAGCTTTTACAGAATGAACTTCGTGATATTATAGAAAAGATACAATCTGCATCTAATGATGTATTGACAGCGGGAGTGCAGCTGGGTGATATGTCAGCGCAGACGAGCGAAAACGCTTCGGAGATCGGCAGTGCCGTCGATGACATTGCAAGTGGTGCTGTTGCACAGGCAGAGGAGATTGAGACTGCTACGCTTCGGATGAATACATTAGGCGAATTGATCGATGAAATGACAGAAAATGTGAAGCAGCTTGCGGTGACTTCTGATAAGATGGATCAAAGCCGTGAGCGTGCTGAAAAGATTATTATAGAATTATCAGAGTCAAACGTTGATACGGTAGATGCGGCGAGCAGAATGAATCGACAGATACATATCACAAACGATGCGGCAGTTCGCATCCAAAAGGCAATTCAGATCATCACTTCCATTGCGGATGAAACTAATCTGTTGTCCTTGAATGCATCTATTGAAGCGGCAAGGGCCGGCGAGCAGGGCAAAGGTTTTGCAGTAGTGGCTAATCAGATTCAGACATTGGCAGAGCAGTCGGGTGAATCTGCCAAAGAGATTGAGGAAATCACAGCGGAACTTTTGCAGGAATCTACACAAGCAGTTAGTATTATGGAAGAAATGCAGAACATTGTGGGAGAAGAGGCAGAGAAACTGGAAGAAACTAAGCAGCAGTTTATGAATGTCAGCGAGGGTGTCACAGAGACGAGAAATGAGACGCAGAATATGCGACAAAAGACGAAAGAGTGTGCAGGTGTTCGTCAGGAGATGATGGATGTTATATCAAACCTGTCAGCGGTTTCCGAAGAGAATGCGGCATCGACACAGGAAACGACAGCATCTATGCAGGTGCTGAATGATACGATCGCAACACAGGCGGATTCTGCAGGCAACTTAAGCAATTTGTCTAAGAGTATGGATCAACAATTAAAGTTCTTTGAACTGTAAAAAGACAGGATTGCCTCCAAACCCCATAAATACTGGGTCTTGGAGGCTTTTTTGTTGTCCGGTCAAAAAAAGTCGAAAAAAATTGAAAAAAGTTGTTGACAAGTTGGAATCAAAATGATAATATATCATTCGTTGGCGCATTACGGAGCGGACAGCAACCGAGAGCGGCAATACATAATAGAAACTTGATAACTGAATAGTAAAACAACCCTGAAAATTCTAAATA
>NZ_QULH01000036.1:0-6086 GCF_003481635.1 Clostridium sp. OM05-6BH
TATAATGGCCTCATAAATTAAGACACTGAAAGCGACATTTCTTAATGAATCTGATATACTATAATCACCAAAAGAAAGAAGGTACTTATTATGTCCAGATCAAGAAGAAATTTCAGTGCTGAATTTAAAACCAATCTTGTCCTCCAACTGCTTAAGGGCGAGAAAGAACTCAATGTTCTTGCTGTTGAAAACGATATTCAACCAAATCTCCTTCGTAACTGGAAGAAAGAATTCCTTGCTAATGCTTCTCTTGCTTTCGATAATAAGCGAGAAGACAATCTCCGGGAAAAACTTGCCGAAGAACGCAAGGAAAAAGCTGAATACGCTAAAAAGGTCGGTCAACTTACCATGCAGGTTGACTGGCTCAAAAAAAAATCTGAAGAAATTGTCGGACCTGACTACGAGAGTAAATTTAGTCCGAAACCTTTTGACGACTAAGGAGCTGTCGGTTTCTACAGGAGCCAAACTACTCGGAATCAACCGCACCAGCGTATATTATAGTGGCACCCCGGTTTCAGAGGAAGATTTGGAATGCAAAGCGATCATTGACCATCTGCATACTGATAATCCTACTTGGGGAGCCCGTCAGATGTCTGCGCAGCTTAAGCTGCGCGGATACCAGGTTGGTCGCCGTAAAGTAGGAAGATATATGCGCGAAATGGACATTACACCGATTTATCCCAAAATAAATCTGTCTAAGCGCATGAAACAGGCAAAAGTCTGTCCATATCTGCTTCGTAATGCAGTCATAGACCGCCCAAATCAGGCATGGTCGATTGACATTACATATATTCCAATGAAGCATGGATTTCTTTATCTGACAGCCATTATCGACTGGTACAGTCGTTGTATCGTTGGTTGGGATGTTGACGATACTCTGGACACCACCATGGTCATCAATGCATGCAACAAAGCATTTAAAATAGCCAAGCCGTTAATCATCAACTCGGATCAGGGCAGCCAGTTTACCAGTGATAAATATATTGCTTTCATTCGTGATAACGGTATTCGCCAGAGCATGGATGGTAAAAGCCGCTGGGCAGATAATATCATGATTGAGCGCTGGTTCCGAAGCTTCAAGTATGAGGAAGCATATCTCACGGAGTATGCTAATCTCAAGGAAGCAAGAGAAACCATCGGAAGATATATCTACAATTATAACTTTGAGCGATGCCATCAGGCAATCGATAATAAGCGTCCTGCAGAGATGTACTATCCGGCAATGCTTTTGGATGAAGCCAGAGCAGCCGCATAATATAAAAAGTCCGGGAGACGCTACATTGCATTCTCTCATGTAACCCGTCAACATATCAGTTCATTATAAAAATATTAAATTTTTGTCTTGACAACTGAGCCATTATATTGGGAGGCGAATCAGGAATAATTACAAAGTATCCGTTTTATGTTCTTAATGATGGTTGCAGTGTTCATCAGGATTCCTGGAAGGTAACATGGACGGATACCTATGTAAAAGTCGTTATTAGTGGTGAAGAACAGAATGATGACCAATATATTTTATATTTTGATGGGAAAGAGGATTTTAAACAACGGGAAATGAAGCGAGGTACATCGGAAGAATAATTTCAATAGCCGTATCAAGAATCAGAACCGGAATATGTGTATATGAATTATTATAATTTATTTGAGAAGCCAAATAAGATTGTAAAAAGGCAAAAGAATATATTAACCAATCGGTATGAAGTATATTGATATAATATATTTAGGCGTCAAGAAAAGTATATTGTATCTTGACATTTAAATCTTACAGGTGTAATATAAAATATGTATATTTTTAGTCTTAATTCTTACAAACGTAAGAATAGCAAGAAGGGAGTAAAAGATGTTTCAGAATAAACATATAGCACAATGGGCTTTATATATGACGATATGTATATTTGTTTTGACTGCCTGCAAAAACGAAAAAGTGATTCAAGATAAACGAAAGGATACTAAAACATCAGAAAGCACGGCTTTACCTTGTGAGCAGAGTTATATTGATTGGAATAATAGTGTTGCCAGGAAAAATGAGAAATTGTACTTTGCAATAGAGATTAAAGATTTTATAGATGCTTACAACTATTGCTATTACCAAGATTATGGAAAGAAATATATTCAGTCGCTTGTAACATGGTATTCATATAAACAAGATTTTGGAAGGCTGAAAGCAGATATGTGTTATGAATATACGGAAAATAAGAAAATACTGACACTACCCACTGTTGCTGTGTACACTATAAAACATACAAAAAACATAGAAGCTATTACTGTTAATTTTGATGATCATAGTTATACAGAAAAAATGTATAAGAAATATGAGAAGTTATGCTTTTATTGTTTGAAAATGCTTTTTCCGAATATGGAGAAGAATAAGATAACAAGTTTGTATAAAAAATTAAATAAAAAGGCATATGATCATATATTTCAGACAGAAAAAGGATTTCATAGCTATAATCTACCAAGCGATTTGTATTATAGAGATGGAGTAGGAATTTATCCTTATTTCGCATACGGCGAAAGTGTTCGTATGTGTATTATTCCTGTAGATCAAAAGTTAATCCGGTCATACAGGAAAAAAGGTGTTAGGTTGCATAGATTGGATGAAAGAAAAATGAAAGGAAAATGAGTAATTATGAAATATAGACATAATAGAAAAAGAAGAATGATCCGTGTTGGCTTTTTGGTGCTAAGTATAATATTTATAGCTGGTGTAGTCCTGTTTACTGTAAAAGGGATAACTAAGAAAGAGGTTGTCAAAAGTCCTGAACAGGTTTTGAAGTCATATATGAATTGCATTTGTCAGAAAAACTATAGCAAAATGTATGAAATGATAACAAATGAGAGTAAAGAAACCATTGAAAAAGAGGACTTTGTGAAGCGCAATTCTGCTATTTATGAGGGGATTGAAGCAAAAAACATCAATATAAAAATAATAGATTATGAAGAAGAAAGTTTAACAGTTAAATATAATACAGCTTTTGACACAGTAGCCGGAAAAGTGGATTTTAAAAACGAAGTTGCTTTTTTAGAACAAGATGATCAGTACAAAATGGTATGGAGTAATTCAGTAATCTATCCAGGGCTTACAGAGGATGACAAAGTGCGTGTGTCCGTAATACAGGCGCAGAGAGGTCAAATTCTGGATAGGAATGGAAGAATGCTTGCGGGAAAGGGTGTTGCTTCATCTGTTGGAATTATACCTGGAAAGTTAGAAAATAGGAAAAAATCCATTGTCAGAATTGCGAAATTGTTGGGAATAAAACCAGAAGATATAGAAAAGGAATTAACGGCAAAATGGGTAAAAGAAGATTCATTTGTCCCGATTAAAAAAATTGCAAAAGTAAAAGAACTTGATTTACTCGCACTGGATCCGGATGAAACAATTGTTGAGGAACAAAAACGACAGGAAAAATTATTAAAAATATCTGGTGTAATGATTTCGGATGTAGAAGTCAGAGAATACCCATTAAAGGATGAGGCTGCACATTTAGTGGGGTATGTACAAAATGTAACTGCAGAAGATTTAGAAAAGCATGCAGGAGAAGGATATACAAATGCCAGTGTCATTGGAAAAACGGGGTTAGAGGGGGTATATGAAAAGGAATTGAAGGGGGAAAATGGATGCAAAATATATATTGCTGATTCAGAAGGAAAAGAGAAAGAGCAGCTGGCATATAAAATAGTGAAAGATGGAAAAGACATTAAATTAACGATAGATGCGGATTTACAGGCGCAATTATATAAAAATTTTAAAAGTGACAAAAGTTGTTCCATTGCTATGAATCCATTTACTGGGGAAGTGCTGGCAATGGTTAGTACACCTTCCTATGATACGAATGCATTTATAATGGGAATGAGTAAAAAGCAATGGGATAGATTAAATAAAGATAAGAAACAACCATTGTATAACCGTTTTAGACAAGTATGGTGTCCGGGATCCACATTCAAGCCTGTTATTGCGGCGATTGGTTTACAGTCTGAAGCTTTTACCGGAACAGATAATTTTGGAAATGAAGGACATAGCTGGCAAAAAGATAAAACATGGGGGACATATCATGTTACGACACTTCATACATATAGCCCCGTTATACTGAAAAATGCATTGATATATTCAGATAACATATATTTTGCCAAAGCAGCACTTAAAATCGGAACAGAAGAGATGGAGAGGTCATTATCTATGTTGGGGTTTCATTCATCTATTCCATTTGAAATAATGATGGCGGAGTCAAAGTTCTCCAATAATAAGCATATTCAAAGTGAGGTAGGGTTAGCGGATACGGGATATGGTCAGGGACAGGTACTTGTCAATCCACTTCATTTGGCTTGTATTTACACAAGTTTTTGCAATGACGGAAATGTGTTGAAACCGTATTTATTGTATAAAGAAAATGCCAAAGCAGAGCAGTGGATTTCAGAAGCCTTTTCCAAATCCGTATCCCAAGAAGTGTTAGAGGGTATAAAAAGTGTAGTAAATGATTCACACGGGACGGGATATGCCATACATCGTAAAGATATGATTTTAGCAGGGAAAACAGGAACTGCTGAAATTAAAGAGTCGCAGAGTGATACGACAGGAACTGAATTAGGGTGGTTTGCTGTTATGACACCAGATAAGAAAAACAAAAAACCTATTCTTATTGTCAGTATGGTTGAAGATGTAAAGGGAATAGGAGGAAGTGGTTATGTGGTAAAAAAAGATAAGGCTGTTTTGGATAAATGGTTTGGTAAAAATTGAAAACAGGAAGGAGTGTGCAGAATTATGAGAAAATTTTTATATTTAATCCTTTTTGTAATGACTCTTTGTGTTTTTTGCTGTTCGTGCAGTCAAAAGACAAATGATGTGAAAAAGACATCAAGTCAGCATGAGAAAAAGCTAAAAAGTGTCCCAAATAATAATACAAAAGAAGATGTTATATCGGAAGAAGATCTGGAAAAAGGATATGACTTGCCGGTATCCGCTCAAGAGAATGAAGAGGCTACAAGAGATTCTATGCAGATAATGTCGGGACTTGAACATATATATAGAAATGCGGATAAAGGAGATTCGTTAAATGTTGTTTTAGATAACAAATCGATATGTAAAATGATTAAAAAGATAAAACAACGGGGTTATTCTGTTACAGTTTCTGAAGATTATTCTAATATGGAGAATTATAAAAGATTTTCTTCATTTCTTGCAAAAGCACAGAAGAAACAGAAAGGGTCGGGTGTTATTTATGAAGTTCATTCCGAGGGCAGCATTGGAAGAGAAAAATTTATTTATGACGGAAAGGAGATGTTTCTATTGGCTTCAAATGCATCGTGGGATGATAATGGTAAGCCAATTATTACATTTGTTTCCTACACAAGGATAAAGAAATGGAGATATTCGAGAAAAGGATGGTTTTGCTATGAATTGTGTGTGCCGGAATATCCTGAAGTGACGGAAATGGTAGATGGAAGCTGTCTGATCAGGATTAAGCCAATGAGTGATAATAAGCGGAAATTATCAAGAAAATGCGTTCGTGGTTTAGCGTATCAGGGCAATAATATTTTATGTTCTAATTGGGATCAAGAACATATGCAAAAGATAGATTATAATGGTTTATATGAATATTTATATGCTATGAAATATAAAAAGAAATTTAATGGAAAAAAATATCCAAGTGGAATACCCAAAGATCAATTTGAGCAATTGATCATGGAATATTTACCTGTTTCCAGAGAAGATATTGAAAAGTATGCAAGTTATAATGAAAAGAAAAAGACATATGATTGGATGCGATTGGGATGTTTTAATTATGCTCCTAATTTTTTTGGAACTTCTATCCCGGAAGTAACAAAGATTAAACATAATTCCAATGGAACAGTTACTCTTACCGTGGATGCGGTTTGCGAAATGGTGTTATGTAATGAGGCGGTCATTACTCATGAGCTAACTGTAAAATTTAATAAAGATGGTAGTTTCCGTTATTTGGGAAATAAGATCTTAAATGGTGGTATCAAGAAAATACCAGAGTATCAATATAGAATATTGAAGGAGAAATCGAAAAGATAAAAACCTGAATCCGTGAACCTTGTTTCAAAATGAAAAGGCACACAGGAAA
>NZ_QULH01000037.1:0-5834 GCF_003481635.1 Clostridium sp. OM05-6BH
GTTAACCGCGCTGTCGTAGGTTCGAGTCCTACTCGGGGAGCGACAAAGAAAATCCTGTAAACGATTTCGTTTACAGGATTTTTTTTTGATCTTTTTGCCATATCGCCATTCAAGATAAGAGGTGTACTCTTTGTAATCCCATTTCTGGTAATAGATGATCTTTGGAAGCTTATCAATTTGAAATTATTGATATTATTTTCTGATGGCATGACTCACTATATAGCAGCTACAAAATATAATTAGACCATCGACATAATGAGCAATATGTGGTTCTCGCAGCATCTTTTGGAATGGGAAGTTTTAGTTGTCAATATAAAATTCTTAAATGAAAGGTTAAAAAGGTGTCCAATTATGGAAAAAAGTGTCCATTTCTGCCAAATGGGTTTACGAAGAGACATTTTTTTATTACATTTAATGTGTTACAGACGCATTTATTAATGACTTTGTATTATTGCACATTTGATACAAAGCGAATAATTAGGGGATATGTATAGAAGGGAGCAAGGAATGAAAAAGACAAAAGAATTAATTTTACGTGCAGTAGAAAAAACAGCGCAGAAAAAATTGATTATGGATAGTGAGAGTTGACCTACATGCTTAGGCATCCTACATCAGCCAGTAAGACCACAGTCATTGCAACATAAAGATGTTACAATGAAGTAAACATCTTTATGTTGGCACCTTGTAGAGTTTCTCTACAAAAATCTCCAGTACTTGAGAACAGACCCTCTGTACCGCAGATTAAAACTTCACTTGATAATTATAGCATATTAGGTCTGTATATGCTATGGATGTAGAAAATATAAAGTTTCTGCATGAGAAAGTCGGAATTTGAGAAACAAAAAACTAATACATATAATAGTGCAGATCATGAAAGTGTAGCACAGAATGGAGAAAAAATGAGAAAAAAAGCAACTATTATAAGTGCATATGTAATTTCTTTAGCGTTGGCATTTGCCCCGATTCATATAGCGACAGGTTATGCCGATGCTGCTGAGACGCAGGTTGATACAGCAAATATATGTATAACAGAAAATATTAATAGTAACCAACTAATGGGTAATATTACAACTGTGCATAAGCTTCCAAATTTACATGATGGTATTCTGTATCAGCTGGAGCATGCCGATAAAGTAGAATTGTCAAATGGCAACGAAGGTGAGAGGTTTAATAGTGATGCATATATTTATTCCAGTGACTCTTATGAAATGAAGGCGGCAAGAAATATTTTTTCTGGAATATTAGTTGCAGAGAATGATATTAAGGTTAGTGGAGAAGAGAATAATTTGCGCCAAGGAATTATGTATACAAAGGATGGGTCTGTATGGATTACTGGAAATCATGTTACAATAAATGGAATTGTCTATGCACCAAAGGGATCCGTACACATAGAGTGTCAAAAATTGGATTTATGTGGAGCGATTATAACAAAGAAATTGACGATTAATGCATCTGAAAGTAGTGCAAAAGAGGACATTCGAGTGACAAATATGATTCAGAAAATGCAGAAATTTTACATGAGAAATGACATTGCCTTAGAAATGTATTTTGATGATGAGGCTGATAAAATAGCATTGTCAGATATAGATGCGCAGACTATAGAATTATATATACGTTACAACAATGAACCATTTCATAGGATTGAGAACTATAAGAATGGTGATTGTTTTGATAAACCTGAGGAAAACGGATATATTGAGGCGTATGTGAAAATTGTTGATAAATACGGCGAGAGAAGAATATCGGACATAAAAACGTTTAAGAATGAAGGGGAAGGATGCATTAGTGAGGTTACTAGGGATACGGATGAAGATGGTATTCCTGATGGATATGAGATTAGAGATGGATATGGAAAGTGGAACGATCCTGACTGCACAGAGCAACAAAAAGTGTGCATTGCTGGAAAAGATCATCTTTCTGTTGAGATAGAAAAAGAAACGATACATAAAATAGAGCAACAATATAGTGATTATTTTATTGTTGACGCACAGAAATGTTCTGATAAGTATGTTGAGGCAAAATATAAATTCGTTCCTGGTGACTGTTTGGAAGCGTATTATAATGAACAGGGACAAAAAGTTACGGAAGTGTACAATAATATTTCGCAAAAGAATAAAATACAGATAATAGATAATAACTATAATATTATCTTATATAATAAAAAAGGAGAACCGGCACTTCGTTTAGCATATGATGGTGCAAATCAAATATATAATGCATACACATATGACGAAAACGGAATTAAAAATATAGAACATAATGGAATTGAGTACGATTTCCAGTATGATAGTGAAGGAAGAATAAAAAGTTTTGATATTAATCAACGCGAACTTAAAACAATAGAATGGGAAAATGACAGAACGTGTCGCACAACATTTGGAGACGGGTATGCATTAATAGCTGAATACGATTCGATTGGCGACATGATAAGTCTGTCAGATGAAAAACAGTTACTCTATAGTTGGACATATGATGAAGATAACCATTATGTTCTTTCAGAGGCTACAGATCATGTCAATCATATTACTTATAAATATACCCATGATAACTCTAGAGAGTTGACTGGCATGAAAAGTTCTGATGGCTGTTCTTATTCAGTGATCAATGATGGAATGAATACGACATTACAGATTGCTTGTAATGGTAACAATATGACGGAACAATTTCTTGTTGATAATGGAAAGTATATTTATCGTAGTAATGCGCTGTTGGAAATTCAGGATCAAAAGGATAAGGAAGTGCGCATAAATGGGGATATAGTGTATCAAGAGTCATATCAGGATGATGGCAGTGATAAACTAATTAAAGTAAATAATCAGAAATCATATCGAGAGGAATACACAGAACAAGGTCTTCTAAAAGCGGTATGGGATAAAGATAGATGCCTAGTATCTTATGAATACAATAATTTAAATGAAGTGATTCGCGAGAATCTTTCTGCAACAAATAAGACATATGTATATCATTATGATGAGGGAGGTAATATAACAAACGTATATGCATATCCATTGGACTTTAATAAACCATCTGTTCAGCTGAAAGATGGAAAAAAGATAGCAGATTATGGATACAATGATAGATATGCAGATCAAATGACATTATATCAAGGAAAACAAATTTGTTATGATGCGAGTGGAAATCCTATAACATATTGGGATGATAGTCACTTTACATGGACACAGGGCAATAAACTCAAGTCGATTAAAAATAATAATGGGAAGACCGTTTATTCCTATGACATGAATGGAAATCGTGTAAAAAAATCTGGAAAAGATGGGAACACTCAATTTTATTATGTCAATGGGAAGTTGATAGGAGAGGTTACGGACAAAGACGAAATGTGGTTTCATTATAATGCTTTTGATCAGCTTGTTGGATTTGAAAGTCAAGGAAAAACGTATTTGTATCGATTAAATGGCAGTAATGATGTTGTTGGAATTATGGATTCAGAAGGAAAAGAACTTGTAACCTATGAATATGATGCATGGGGAAATATTGTCAACATTATCGGGAATCAGACACTGGCAGAACGTAATCCATATCGGTACAGAAGCTATTATTATGATCGGGAGAGTGGATTTTATTATCTTGTGAATCGATACTATGATCCGGCTACAAGGCGTATGTTAAGTATGGATAGTTATACAGACACGGGTTTTGGAGCGTTTTCTCACAATATGTATGCTTATTGCGAAAATACCCCTGTAAATGCAAGTAATGCTACTGGAAATGTGCCAGACTGGGTAAAAAAATTCCCAAAATCTCCTTCAGGAAAGAATTATTATTGGAAAGGAGTGAACAATTTTTTAGATTCCAATTGTTATGGGTTTGCTATGAATAACGAAAAGGCAATTGATCCAGGTCATTATTCTAATCCAACAAAATGTCCTGCGACTGAAAAGCAGGCATTAGATTATACAATGGCTGATTTAAAGAAACTGAAATATAAAATTCATAAAACAATTCCTCATGGCGATGCTAGTAAGTATAATGATGATTATACAATGATTATTTTAAGAACTGGGAAAATGGATAATGGACTACCAGATTATCATTTTATGAAAAGATTTTATAGTTTCAGTACTGGAACACATTTTTGGGCTCATAAGCCTGGGCGAGCTAGAGTGGGGATTTTAATATATGCTGATCGTTTTAAAAATTCACTTCCATGGAAAATTGAGCGGTATTTTGTTAAGAGCAAAAAATGGGATATTGGTGGGGGATCTTATACAAGTAGTCTCCATTTTATTGTATTCAAATAATGATTCAAATCATAAATTCTTCTGACGTTGCATGTGAAAAGGCAATGTCAGAAGAATGTTGAAAATAATAAAATCTGAATGCTGAACAGGGAGGAAAAGAGGATGACCAAATCAAAGAAAATATTAATATGGATCATAGTGGTGCTCATTGCATCGATTTTGCTAGGATTAGCGGTACGTGTTGGAATGTATTATTATGAATACAGACAAGATAGTAAGCTTTTGGAATTTTTTAAAGAAAATGAGAGCAAATCGGTTTTTCATGGCCTGGTGAATGATGATGGAAAGCCTTATCAGCAAAAAACTGTAAGATATGATATTGATGGTGATGGTAAAAAAGAAATTGTTTATGCAGGATATGATGAATTGGGGTCCGGATATCCAAGATATGTGATCTGTTCAATTGGGATTCATTCCGGTCAAAAATTTTATGTAAAGGCAATTTATGACTTAACCTGTTTTGACTATACAGTTGCACCTGATAAAGCAAAATATGTTCTACAACATGGCATACCGAGTATGGCGATAAAATCAGGAAAGTTATTATTTCAGGTGCATGATTATGACGATAAGGATAAGATTTTGAATACATTTACCATGACGGGACAACAGGGAGATCATCTAGTCTTTAATACAGAAAGCGGACGGTTTGTTACGAGTGATTGGGAGGACTTTGATAAGGAGGATAAAGATTGAGTAAAAAAAGGAAAAATTTTATACGACTTATAGCGGTGTTCGTTACAGTAATTATACTATGCTCAGTAGTACGTGTTGGAATGTATTATATTGAATACAGACAGGAAAAAGCAGTTTTGCAATATTTAAGAGAGAATAAAAATAATTCTCCCATTCGCGAGCTAGTAACTGCAAAAGGAAAACCCTATCAGAAAAGTTTCATAAAATATGATATCGATGGTGATGGTGAAAAAGAAATTGTCTATTCAGGATACGATAGCGTTGGAGCAGGACTTCCGCGATATGCAATTTGTGCTATCGGGATTCGTTCTAATCGAGAGTTTTATGTGAAAAAGATGTATCGCTTAACTTGTAATGATTATGCGGCAGGATTCAATAAAGCAGAATATGTTCTACAACATGGCATACCGGGGATGACGATTAAATCAGGAAAGTTATTATTTCAGGTGCATGATCATGACGATAAAGATAAGATTCTGAACACATTTACCATGACAGGACAACAGGGAGATCATTTAGTCTTTAATACAGAAAGTGGACAATTTGTTACAAGTGATTGGAAAGCTACAACTTATTTGAAATGAACAATAAAGAGAAAGGAGATAACCATTGTTTCAAAAGGGAATAAAATCTGCCCGGATATTGCCATTAGCTGATGTCGGTATCCGGGCATGGCCGGAACAGAATTTCTTGTTTGGAATTCTAAGCGGATCAGAGGATGGCCGAAAGTGGATATACAATCATTTTATACAGATGAGAGGCTCTCATTATATCGGGTATCAGTGGGATGCAAAAGATGCCAGCATGACCTTTTATCCATATGCGATCCATTATCTTTCCCCTAATATGTTTGATCTGTGTCCGTTTGTTGAAAAA
>NZ_QULH01000038.1:0-4492 GCF_003481635.1 Clostridium sp. OM05-6BH
CATTAAGAAATGTCGCTTTCAGTGTCTTAATTTATGAGGCCATTATACATAATCCAAACAAATAATATTACCAAATATATTATCGTCTTTGATATGTAATTAGACATCAACGAAAATAAACCCATATAACCAATCAAGAAAATTAGTAATAGGAAGAATATTATCCATTCATACAATTTTAGTTTTATTTTTTCCATTAATTATCGCCCCACGAATTCAAAGTTTCTGTTCCCTAAAATTTGTTTATCGGGATTTCCCAAATCGCCAAACAACGATTTACCAAACTCTCATCTCAGTTACAAAACAGAATTTTATAAAAAACCTCTTTTCTGTGCCTCTTCTATCAATTTGGGCTGAATCAATGGATAGGTCCAATCATCCACTAACTCATCTGTAAAAATAATTTTTTCTATTTCACTGTGAATTTCTTCAAGCAAAAAAATATCCGCAACATATAACATTCCGTAGGATTCATCGTTTTCATTTTTATTTACTCTAGTCTTCCCTTTGACAGAATATACGCAAATAGGCTTAATATTAAAATCAATTGCTCCCGTTTCTTCTCTTAGTTCGCGCTTTGCAGTGTCTAGGATCAATTCTCCTTCTTCTCTATGCCCGCCCGGTATTTCATAAGTATCTCTTTCTTTATGTTTACAAAACACCCATTTTCCATCAGCCTTAGAAATAATTACAGCAAATTTTAATAAACTGTCATCTACCTCATCATAAAAATTAACTTCCAGCATTTTCTCCTCCATAAATTCAAATAAGTCTCAACAACAAGGAAATTTACAATTTCTTTATAGGATGTCTAATAACCGTTTTCCATTTCTCTGGAGTAACCTTTCTCGCATCAGACAGATATATTTCATGGTGTAATCTTTCTGCATTCATATCATTAACATATCCATTCTGTTCTAAATACGCATCCATAAGCGCAACAGTCGCAGGTTCATCATCAAATGCTCCTAAATGCATAATCTGAACACACACACCTTCCTCAATAGTCATAAACTCTGCCGATGAACAATCCAACTTTTTCTTATTTGTCGCGGTTTCAACTGCCCATTCGAAATCTTCTTTCGTTATGAAATCAGGCAATCGTATAACGGAAATCCAGTTAAATGTAGACTTATCCGTATAATCTACACCATCTGTATTTTCTTGCCACCAGAAGCCCTCAAGTGGTGGAACTACATATTCAAAAAATCCTTTGATTTTGTAATCTGTTTTATAACTCATTTTCAGAGTATACGCAACAGCATATAACACACTTATTGCCTGCTGATATGCTCCATCTTCGTCATTTGGATCACCTTTTCCTCTAACTGCAATATAATTTGCTTTAGGAACAATTACAATCTCTGGTTTATTTTTAGGCATATAAAATTCTTTGTATTCTTTCTTAAAATCAAAAGCCATCGCTACCTCCGTAAATTTCGATTTTCTTAATTCAACAAACTGGAATTGTATATTAATTTTTCTTATTTAGTCTAATATGGAAATCGTTGGCTTTAGAACATTCTTCATATGTAAAATTTGTTTCATTCCCTAAAAACTCAACGGCTTCCTCCTTTGTATTGTAATTAGATTTTTCTTTCATATATCTTAACAAATTGGTCATATATATTCTTCCGTACTTCTTCTGACAAACCGGCGTATTTTGTATCCAACACCTTTTTTACGGCTTCGTACTTCCTATTTTTATCTTCTATATCCGGACCACGGTCATAATTAAACCTCACATCATAAAAAATGTGTTTCATATCGTTGCTTAAAGCTTGTAACACTCGAAACCCTTTCATAGAAAACTTTCCTTCTTTTATACCATTCTCCACACAGGGCTGTCTCGCCCAATCCATCATAAACCAATTCTCCATTGGCATATTTACACCATATCCGGAATCTGACAAAAAATCATTTATCTCATTCCAATTTATCTGTAACGGCAAATCGTTTTCTTTCGCAAATAAATAGTCATCACGCTGTAATTCCTGTTTTTTTCGCTTTCTTGTATTTCTTTCATAAACAATCCAGTATATTACCATTGCTGCTATAATACACACGCTAAATATCTTTGTAATCATGGTATTTCCTTTATAAATAATTAAGTATACTACGGTTACTACCGCAATACTTATGCTGAGTACCTTTATAATCAAACAATTCATTGTGTATCTCCCTATCACTAAAAATTAGAAATTAACAAATCGACAAATACCGATTTGTTAAGTTTACTTCAGTTTCCATCTTCTTGCCCTACGGACAAGAAGCATCCCTAGCTCTAAAGAGCTCGGTCAATTCTCATATGTTCCGCTTTTTCTCATCACATCTGTTGCTGAAGATGAAACATTACCTTTTATATTTCAAGTTCTCTATTCCACAATATAACGAGCCAACTCAAGAGCAATATCAAAATGTTCTGAATCATGCTGCGTATGCTTAACTTGATTTTTCTTCATCCTTGCATCCCACTTAGGTGCATCTAACAAATCACCACAAGTAAAAAAGAAGTAGGCATTAAGTTCTCTATAATCACACATAGCTTGTATAGCTGCACATTCCATTTCAACAGAAATACAGCCATCTGCTTTGTGTTTTTCAAAATTTGCACTGGTTTCTCTGTGTACCGCATCTGTTGTCCAAGTTTTTCCTTTCACAAAAGGCAAACCAACCGTCTCCATAAACTTCGCCACCACATCCGCATTTTTGATTGTAATATAATCTGAAGCAGGTACATAATGGTATGAAGTTCCCTCGTCCCGATAGGCCTCTGTTGGTACCATAACCTTTCCGCGTGCAATGTCTTTATTCAAGCATCCCGAACCGCCAAAAACAACATACTTATCCGTGTTAATAATTGACAAAGTATCTTCTATATCTGCCACACAAGCAGGTGCCCCAACACAAGACATATATACAGCAAAACACCTATTTTCGTACTCAAATACATAAACAGGGTTTGCACCATTAGAAGAATATAAATCTCCAATTTTTTTGCACTGGAAAGTTTCTAAAACATATTTTAAAATCACATGCGAAAAAGTGAGAATACAAGCATCTACCTTAATTGCACTATCACTGCGGCAAACTTTAATTATTTCTTCCGATTTATTATCAAATGTATCTGTTATCATGTTCAAACCTCCTAACTTCAAATTTCGCTTTGTTCTATATTTTCTATGTCCATCTTCCTGCCCTTTGGGCAAGAAACGCCCCGCGCTTAAAGCACGATCAACGCCTATTTCCATTTATAGCATTCTATCACGCATTCAATTTCCATACAACTATCTATTCAAAGATGGATAGATACAGGTTAAATGGCATATTATTTTATCAGTAGCCTTCAGTAGAATATAGGTTATTCTTGAAATCAAGAAACGATCATGTTATATTACTAATAGAAAAGACGCCACCGATAGACGGTTGGCCGATACTAAATGTTAAGCTTTAGAAAAGCCGCTCAGTTTTCTCAGGACCGGGGCGGCTATTTCTGTGTCTTATTGTTATCCTTACCAAAGGAATATCCTAATCCAAAGCAGGTTAAGCCAAAACTCACTACTGCAATAAAATCAACAATACTCATAAGGCTCAGCCCTCCTTTCCGTTGATTCCCGTTCAGGTTTCTATGTAATCAGAGGGTCACAGTCCCTCTGTAGAGGGCCAACCGCCTACCGTTATGGTGGCATCCATTGTAATTTTATCATGAATATGATCTTTTTCCAATCAAATCTAGTGATTTGTCCTCCCCTAATTACCTCCTACATAAACACTCTCCGGAACTAATCTTCGGGCACTATACCTTGTCCTTCCCGCTCTCTTATCATACACCATCCGGTATAACGCAGATTACTTTCCTCAATGCACCTTCAAAATCTCCCTATAAACAGATGCAATCCCTCACCAGAAACAACCATATCACAAGTAACCACTTACCACTGCTTCTATTCACCACATCAAAAGATATATTCATTCGTATATTTTCCATTGCGGCTCTGTTTTCCTACAGCAATGTAAGCATTGCTGTTTACACCAGAACCACATCTCTGTGCAGCCTTGCATCAAAGATACAAGGTTCGTGGGCGCGCTCAGATGCTTACGAGCAAACTCGACGCATCTTCACTTTGCCTTCGCGCAAAAGATTGAAAGAGCAGCCAAATCAGCCACTCTTCCTTATGCTTTCTATATCTTTGAAGTTTTAATGTCTCCGCTCCGCTTCGGTCGGTGCAAAACGGACATCCACCGGATGTCCTGCACCCTATTTATGGTATGGTTCACCGTAACGCCATTTCGGATTTTCATTCATCAGTGGAATCAGATACTTTTGCATCCAGTGAGGTTTAATTCCTCAATGGGATTTTTCATACTTTGATTTTATAGTCTAATAATCATCAATGGAGTTAAAGAAATTTTGTCCATTAAGGATTACATATACAAACTTGGATTTGAACCCTTTTATATATGATTCCTCTCTGATATTATACCATACACT
>NZ_QULH01000039.1:0-4456 GCF_003481635.1 Clostridium sp. OM05-6BH
CTGACACTGCGACAACTTTGAAGGTATGACCATCAAGCACTGCGGAAGCTGCTATCGTAATGCTCTTACTCTTCTTGCCGACAGGCTTCACATAAGCAACTGTGCCGCCCGATGAAGTGATGGAAAGGATCTTATAGTAAGCCTTTGTCTTCGTGTCTTTGACACGCTGTCCCTTGCGAAGCTTCTGTACAGAAGTATTCGGTGCAGTGGATGAATGTGTTGGATTTTTCGCTGCATTTGCCCCCGGAGTGACCGTTGGTCTTACTGATGGCTTAATAGTTGGGCTTACCGTTGGCTTAACGGATGGTGTAACGGTCGGTTTCACCGTTGGTGTTGCAGACGGCTCCTGATCTTCCTGATACAGGATCACATATGCCGTATTGTTATTCATATCATAATCTCCGCCCTTTGGCTCTGCATACAGCGTAAGATATGCCGCTTTGTTCTTGTTATAGGTAAGGTCCTTCTTATCCACCGTGAAAGTGAGCTGTTTGGAGCCATCGGCCTGCAGAGTAATCCCTTTCCTGCTCTGTAGCAGGGATGACTTTTTCTCATCTCCATACAAATATACATCCGTGTCTGCCGCCATGGTACTTGTATTTTTCACAACTGCCGTGATCGTAAGCTGATCTTCTGTCTCCTCACCGGACGCTTCAACTGCAACATCCGCCTGACCGACTTGATCCGTCACACTGCTGTCTGTCGTGTCGTCCTGGCCCTCTGCCAATGCCGATATGTTCACACTCTGTTCCGTATCCACATCACTCAGATCCACATACGCCGTATCGACCACACTCGCTCCCGGTGCGATATTTACGGAGATCGTTTTCTTCACGATGGTTCCATCCGCAAGCTTCACCAGCAGATCCAGATGATCGATCGCTGTATCCTCCGTATTGGTAACCATATATCTGACCGCTGTCTTGCCATCCTGTATGTCACTCTCATCTACATACGCACTAACAAGCTGCAAATGATTTGCCTGCTCTTTCGTAATGTCCACTAAAACATTCAAACCGGAATCGGCATTTTCCGCATTTGCCACGATCTCCCAGTCACCGTCTTCCTTCAGGATCGGTGAGAAATATCTCCAGTAAGTGCCTTCCTGCTCACAGACCACGACCGGCTCTGACCATCCATCGTCTGTCTTCATAGACGCCAGGATCTGCCCCTTACCAGTCTCTTCCTCATATCTGCTCCAGATATAACCGCTCTTGTCCCCATTGGTGCAATACTGCACAGCAGAGCCAAATGCACTCTCCCCCGCCGAGAAGGAAGTGACGCTGCCATCGGATATCTGATAACGATACAATGTACCATTTACCACCATACTGACAGCCCCGTCTGTATACTGCAGACCGGATACGGCACCATCCTCTGCGTCCATCATCAGATCTTCCAATGCCGGTATTACCTGTCCGTTCGTGTCAAAAACAGCATTGATGCCGTTTGCCTGTCCATCATAGACCGCCTCCGTCTTACCATCCTTCTCATATACCGTATAAGAATCGATCGTGCCGGGTGCCTGTGACAGCACCTCTTCGCCGTCAAAGTCCGTGCCATTCCACTTAGCCGTGCAGATACTGTTGTTTCCACTCTCCTGCATCATGTCACCCGCATCATTTCTGACCCATGCGACAGTAATATCCTCGCCGTTGGCACAAATCTGCGGCATCATGTCACAAACATCATTGTCCGTCACACGGACTGCCTCTCCAAAAGTTCCCGTCTCCTCATCAAAGATCGAACAATAAATCTCCGAATTCTGTGCCATCTCTTTCAGCACTGCATCACTGTCGGCACTGATGTCTCCTGCCGTCTTCGCTTTCTGCTTTTGCCATACGAGAACAAGCTTTCCATTCACGACCTTCATATCCGCAAACAAATCCGCATTGCCATCATCACAGACCGCACGATCTTCGGACCATCTGCCATTCTCCCATACAGAATATTTCAGCACAGAGCTGTCGAGCGTCTCACGACTTGCGTCATATGCCTGATACACCATAACTTTCCGGTCTCCGATCTGTACCTGCTTTGGCAGCGATGCCGGCAGGATGCCTTCCTTCAAAGTCGTCACGATACCCCTTGTATCCGACTGCGCCTGTGCTTTCTTGCGGGAAGAGCTCGTCTGATCCTTCTTCGGATACCATTTGCTTTCTGCCTTCGCAAAGGATGTGTCCATCGCAGACAGAACCCCGTCACTCAGGGAAACATCGTCTAGGATCCCCAGCTTCTTTTTGCCTGTCGTATCCCACATTGTCCAACTCTTTTTTGCCAAAGTGTGATTCCAATCAATGACAAATGCCACCTTGACATGAACCCCTGCCTCTACTTGAATCTCCCCCTTTGTTGCAGGAAGTATCGTGACAGGGAATGAAGCAGATCCTTTCGCACCAATTGCCGCAACCTTATCAATTCCATAACCACCTTCTAAGCCGATGGCCGGTGTGATTTTTACACTTCCGCCAAGTGACGGAAATGTTTTTTGTGCATAGTCATACTCCCCCTTAATCTCTCCGGACAGTTTTCCGGAACCGCTCAAATTCAGGTACATCGGACCGATCGGTGTCGCAAACTGCCAGCTTACACTCCCTTTCCATTCCGCGTCCATAGCCAGTGCTCCTGTCCCTGATATTTTATTGCCATTTTTGTCATATTTGTTTTCAAAATATCCCATCGCAGATATTGTTGGCTTTTTGCTTAATTTACTGACATCCATCACATTCAGTGCCTGTACACCCCATGTGTTTCTGTATTCGTTCAGACAATTATATTGCCCTGAATTCTTTTTCGCTTCCTCTACATCTTTCTTGAAAGTCGTCCACTTCGCATCTTCATCCAACCAGTCGCTCTTTCCAATTCCAACACTTCCGCGGATCGTATAGCTGCCATCTTCCTGATCCACTTTACGAGTTATCGTGATCGGAAAAGAAGAAATTTTCAAAGTCCAGTTCTGCGGAAAGAATTGGGCTGTCTCATCGTCTGTCGTACCGGAAACATCCTCTCCCAATATCAGACTGCCGCCATTTCCTTTGGTCTCACTATCCGATGTCGGAGTTGTTACCGTCACTTCACATGTGGTCGTAGAACCGTCAGCTGCCGTTCCGGTAATGGTTGCCTTCCCTTCCGAGATTCCGTCCACGGACCACAAACCTGTCGCATCCCATACTTCCTTAGAGCCATTTGCCGTAGCAAGCGTCGTCGCTGTCGTAGGCAGGATAAATCCATAGTAATTGACCCGTGCCACACTCGGATCCGAAGAAGTCCATGCGACCTGACTTGTCATCTGCTTCAATGCATCCAGACTATCCTCATATGCCTTGGCACACATTGTCGCCGTGTGACCTACATCCACGTTGCATACGGCATCGCACTGTAACTTTCTTTCCTGCGCACTCGCAGCATCTGTCGGAGTGGGGGTTGCAACGGATACGCTTCGTCCATCGGAAGATACGGTGCCCGCATAGGGCCAAAGATTAGAGGAGGAAAGATTCAAATGCAAAGCGGGGCGTACACCGACATATCCATAGTAAACATGGCTACTGTAATAGAGGCCGTGGCCACTGCTAGTGACATCTGAGGCATAATAACCAGAGCCGCCCGGCGAACGCAACCACCAAGGGTCGGCTTTGCCGACATCATCCATACCGCTTTTCCCGGCAACATATGCAGTATTTGTTGCCACTCGAGTCTCACTACTCGTATTAAATGTACTATTAAACCCATATGACGCATTACTTGCCTCTGCGATAGACAACAGATACACTTTGTCATTCGTATCATTGCCGCCCTCTGTGCCATAGTAGGGATTATCTTCATTCACAACCGTCACCTGCCTGATGACATTCTGCTCTACCGATGTAAACGCTGCATCAATGAAATTGTCACTGCTATAATCAATGCTGTCCACATTAGATGATGCGCCATATCCGTTCAACCAGCTACGCATAGTACAAGTTTCCCAAGTAACTTTGCTCTCTGATTTATTATATGGTCCTGCATCCAGGTTCTGATCCGCCAACAGAAAAGCATCATCACCATCTACCGACAGTACACGCCATTTGATCGGCTGCTTCTCATCATTTTCATCGGCAACTCCGTCACCGTTTGTATCATTCTGCCAGTAGTTTCCGAAGTATACACAGTCCCATGTCGTGACTCCGTTACTATCCGTGGTCGGATTGTTTAGTCCATAGTCTGCTGCCTGTGCCTGACGGGGCATGGTGATCCCGGTCGACAGCGACAATACCATCGACAATGTCATGAGTATGGCGATGGAGCGTTTGAGTGTTGTTTTGTGTTGTTTCATCTTGTGTCTCCTCCCATAGGTTTCTGCAACTTGTTGATTGCTCCTATCAGCTCTTTACTTTGTTACCCTTACCGTCTTATTGCCCTTTTTCTTCAGGAACTTCTTGTATACCTTATATTGTTTCTTTGGCACTTTGACGGTCAG
>NZ_QULH01000004.1:0-141004 GCF_003481635.1 Clostridium sp. OM05-6BH
GCGATGTTGAATTATGGTGCCTGCTCACAGAAGTATTTTAATAAGGCAGTAGATGATCTGGCAAATAAGAATTTAAATTCTTATGATCAGGAAATACCGGATCGATTTGATGGTTATATTAATGGTTTTGTTGCTGAAAAAGCTGAAAATGGTGTGCTTGGACAATTTGCCGGACTTAGTATGGTGTTAAAATCGGAAACTACATTGAATATCTTCTATGAACCGAAGGAAGGAATTGATGTGTCAAAGCTGACATTTTCGGTAGACGGAAAAGAAATCACACCGGTGAAACGAGGGCAGTATTATATTCTGTCTCTGGAAAATATCAAGGCAAATGAGTTGGAAAATTCAAAAACATTTACCGTAACGGATGGCACGAACACATTGAGCGGAGAGTACTGTGCAATGATGTACTGCTATCAGGTATTAACTGCTGCAGAAGGAACTTATGCGGATGATCTGGTGACACTGGTGAAAGCATTCAGTGATTATGCATATACCGCTAAGTCTGTATGCGGATCTAATTAGTAAGAGAATGACCAAGGTAACCGAATGGCAAGAGTACATAGATATGAACAAAGAATTTATTTGAAAATGAAAGGAGTATCAGATTATGAAAGAGAGATATGAAGTACCGGAGATGGAGATTGTAGAGTTTGAAACAGAGGATATTATTACAACAAGTGGTGATCCGGAGACGCCTTTTGTACCGTTTTCCGAAAAATAATGAAGATAATGTTAGGAGACCGGCTATGAAAAATAAGAAAAAAACAATGATTATTACGGCGATTGGTCTTGTGGTTATGCTGGCAGTCATTGTCGCTGCGGTAGTGATGAGGCAGTCTGGTCAAAATACTGCAAAGGAATCGGATAGGTCAGAACAGACAGCAACAGATCCGACATCTTTGGATGACAATATGTCATCCAAAGCTTCATCCGATCAGAAGGATGATACGAGCAGGGATAGCGGTAAGAATGATTCAGATAACAAAAATTCCGGTAACAAGGATTCTGACAGCAAGGATTCCGTCAGCAAGGATTCCGTCAGCAAGGATTCCGTCAGTAAGGATTCCGTCAGTAAAAATAACGATAGCATAGATTCCGGCAACAAGGATTTCGGCAGTAAGGATTCTGACAGCAAAAAAAACGATAGCATAGATTCTGACAGCAAGGATTCCGGCAGTAAAAATAACGATAGCATAGATTCTGGCAGTAAGGATAACGGTGAGAAAGATTCGGATACGATTGAGCTTCCGTTTGTTCCGGCAGAATAGAATGGTGTCACGAAAGGTGGCATTGTGAGGAAGGATCGGAGGGTATCGGTGAAAGAAAAAAGTACACTTACATGGCTTAGAAAAGTGACAAAGAAATACCGTTCCTTTGTTGTACTGTTGACCATATTTGAAATTTGTATCCCATAGGTTGCCTGCGTTGGAGATCTGCAGCAAACGGCTTCATTTTGAAGAGGGAATTACGCTAGATCATTCCTTTCGTCCGTAGATTTCACGGTATTGACGCAGAGTGTATCCGGTGTGCTTTTTGAATTGGGTTCCCAAGTGGCTTTGCGATGAAAATCCCAGATAAGTTGCGATCTCTATATAGGAATAATCGGAATAGATCAGTAGATTTTTGGCACGGTTGATCTTCTCCTGAAGAATGTAACCGGATATACTGATCCCTTCGCATTCCTTGAATAGCTGGGAGAGGTAGTTGGGGTTACAGTCTGCTTCAGCAGCCAAATCTTCCAGTGTGATCCGGTCATGTAAATGAGAAAAGATAAAATCCTTGCATTTATTAATGCGGGGATTTTTCTGTTTTTTCAAAATGCCTTTCTGCTTCTCTTTGATCTCATGAACCATTTCAGCATATTGAAATTCTGCTTTGTGGGCAAGGGGAGCGACAAGGGCAAGATCCTTGCACTCTTCGATCTGTTGGATGTAGGAATCGCTCAGAGAAAAGGAAATTTCAGGAGAGAGGCCTCCGCGGATCGCAGCACGGCTTGCGAGAGTGACCAGAACAATACCGAGATTTTTGAGATTGCGCAAGGGGTCCTTTGCAAGAGTGCCGATTGTTCCGTCATAATCCTCTTGCATGCTTTTTTCTAGTTGGATCAGATCACCGTTTTCGATGCTGCCAAATTCCCGCATCTCCTGATCGTAGGGATTATGATGGATATTATTTTCATTGTTTTCAAATAGTATATCGTTAAAGTGTTTTTGTACTTTTACCGTATGGTCATGATTGAGGCAGTTAGTCTCTATGATCTGCTCGGTTGTTGATTCTACTCCGGTGATCATATGGTTCAGAAACAATATATCTTCCAGGTAGTCATCCGGATTGACCTGTGGAACGTATTTTTCAATTTCTTCTTCTAATATTAGTTCGTTGTAGTCGCAGTTCAGATAAACAGGAGAGGCAAAATTGACAGGACCGACAATATAAATAGCATTGCGGCCTGTAACGATGCCGTAAATATCTTTTTGCCGGATGGATCTTAGACAAGGAACTCCCTGTGGCAGTGATTCCAGTAAAAAGCCCAGAAACTCCTTGTCTTTGATATAGGTATCCTGAAAAGCAAGGACTTTGCAGCAGGAAAAAGTAATTTCCCCGTCGATGGTTAATTTATATGCATGAGTGTGCAATTTTTTGGAAAGATATTGAAGTAAAATGGTATCTTGCATCATGGTTTCCTCCTATTCTGTCATGTTATAGATGAAGTATATCATATTATCTGATAATTATGATATAAATCTAATATTTTTAATATAAATGAGCCCGTTTCCATCATAAAATATGGTCACAAGTTAAGAAACAACCGAAACGGAATATCTAAAAAGAAAGAAAGGTAGGGTGAACATTTATGAAAGTGAAGGGTGTTAATTTAGGAAACTGGCTTGTTCTGGAAAAGTGGATGAATCCGGCATTGTTTGAAGGAACCACGGCAGAGGATGAGTATTGGCTTCCAAGACAGTTGTCAAAAGAAGTATATGAGGCAAGGATCAAGATCCATCGCAGTGAGTACATTACGGAGCGTGATTTTGTAACGATTAAATCATGGGGATTGGATGCGGTTCGTATTCCGGTACCATATTTTATCTTTGGAGACAGAGAGCCATTTATTGGATGCATTGAGGATCTGGACAAGGCATTCAACTGGGCTGAAAAATATGGTTTGAAGATACTGATCGATCTGCACACTGCACCGGACGGACAGAATGGATCTGATAACGGCGGAATCTGCGGCGTGTGTAAATGGGCACAGAATCCGGAAGAGGTGGAATTTGTTCATACCGTATTGGAACGACTGGCACAAAGATACGGACACAGAGAAGGACTTTGGGGGATTGAGCTGATCAATGAGCCGGCATTGCAGGGAGCATGGGAGCTTCTCAATATCCAGAAGAGATATCCACCGGTAGACGAGGAGATGGCGAAAGGAAGCGCTCCGATCACCGTGGAATTCATCCGGAAGTTTTATCTGGATGCGTATGACCGCATTGAAAAATATCTGTCAGAGGATAAATACATCGTTATTCACGACGGATTCGAACTTACTATTTGGAAAGATTTTATGCGGGAAGAAAAGTATAAAAATGTCGTTCTGGATACCCATCAATATTTGATGATGGCAGAAATGATGGGATGTGAGCAGACAGTAGAAGGATACGAAAAATATGTGAAAGAGCACTTCATGAAGGAGATCGAGGAAATGCAGCAGTATTTCCCGGTTATCTGCGGTGAGTGGTGTCTGTTTAATTCTCTTGCCTGTGGTTGGGATACTAAGGGAGGACAGACCGTTCTTAACGGACTGGAAGGTGCTTCTGTGGAGACATATACTCCGGAGCAGAAAAAGGAAATCTATCAGGCGGTTGCAAAAATGCAGAAAGAGGCCTGGGATAAGGGATCTGGATATTTTTACTGGAGTTATAAGTTGCTTACAGATACAGTCAACACAGATGGCTGGGTCGGCTGGGACAGCTGGGATCTGGGACGTTGTGTTGATTTTGGATGGTTTCCGTTAGATAAATAAATTACAAAATAGGAGGTAACAAGTATGAATGATAATAAGATGAATCCAAATGCAAGACTTACCTTTTTAGAGCGTTTTGCTTATGGTATAGGAGATTATGCAGGAAATTTAGTATATTCTGCAATTAGTGCATTTTTGTTGGTATATTACACGAATGTGGTGGGAGCCAGTGCAGCAGCAGCCGCTTCGATCATTGCAATTTCAAAAATATTTGATGGTATTTCAGATCTGGTAATGGGATATATTATTGATCATACCCATAGTAAATGGGGAAAAGCCCGTCCATGGATCGCCAGATTATGTATTCCGCTGGCTGTGTGTACGGTTCTGATGTTTACCGTTCCGGCATCATTTGTTGGCAAGACACAGTTAGCTTATATGTTCCTAACATATAACTTGGTATCCACGATCTTCTATACAGGAATCAATGTTCCGTATGCTACGCTTAACGGATTGATGACAACCAACCAGTATGAGAGAGGTCTTCTTGGCAACTTCCGTAACCTTTTGGCAACGGCAGGTACGATGACGATCAACACGGTCGTATTAAAGATGACAGCAGCTTTTGGTGGTGGAGATGTTTATTCCCAGAAGGGTTGGACGCTGACATTTATCGTTTTGATGATCGTATTTGTAATCTTGAATATGTTCACATTCTTTATGTGTAAAGAACGTGTCGTAGAGAGTGGTTCCGATCAGAAAGAAACAAAGGAAAACCGGATTTCTTTCTTCAAGGGGATCAAGGGATTATTTGTAAATAAGTACTGGGTACTGCTTGTAATCGCAATCTTTGCAATGTACTTTATGATGTCCTGTTTCTTCGGATCAGCTGTATATTTTGCGCAATATAATGTTGGAAATGCCGGAAAATACGCAATTATTTCGAACTGTCTGTCCATGGCACAGATCGCATTTCTGTTTGTGACACCGTTTATCATGAAAAAGGTTTCCAAGAAAAATCTGTTTATGTGTGGAATGGCTGTTTCCGGAATCGGATTCCTTCTCTCCGGTTTTACAACAAATGTAACACTTACCTGTGTATTATCTGTTGTAAAGGGTATGGGATTTGCTTGTGGAGGAGCATCCATGTTTGGTCTTTTGCAGGATGCGATCACTTATGGAGAGTGGTACAACGGTTATGGTACTGCCGGCATGGGCAACGCAGCTTCCTCTTTCTGTATGAAAGTTGGATCCGGTATCGGTACTGCAGCACTGGGCTGGGTTTTAGGTTTCGGTGGATTTGATGCAAAGAATGCAGTACAGTCGGCAAAAGCATTGGCTGCGATCAACTGGTCCTTTGCTTGGATCCCATTTATAATGGTTGTGATCGTCGTAATCTGCATGGTATTCTTTGATCTGGATAAGAAATACGATCAGGTTATCGCAGATCTGGAGCAGGGAAAGCATCGTAACGATCAGTAGTAATTTGTAATCTGACAGAAAGTGTGCATTCACTGTACAATGTAAAAGTAAAAAAGACCTTCCGAGATCATTATGGTTTTGGAAGGTCTGTCTTATATGAAGCTATGTGTGATGGAGGAATGTTATGAAAGATTTAGAAAGAAATGATATAATGTTTGGCGCAGCATATTATCCGGAGTATATGCCCTACGAACGTTTACAGGAGGATATTGCCATGATGCAGGAGGCGGGCATGAATACTGTCCGCATTGCCGAGTCGACATGGAGCACGTTGGAACCGGTCGAGGGGAAATTCGATTTTTCTTATGTTGACAAGGTTCTTGCAGCGGTAGAAAAAGCCGGGATGTATGCAGTGATCGGGACACCTACTTATGCTATTCCTTCCTGGCTGGAAAAGAAATGCCCTGAGGTGATGGTATTTGATGGTTATACCAGGGCAAAATATGGACGGCGCCAGATCATGGATATTGTTCATCCGGTGTTTCGGCAGTGTGCTGAAAATGTAATTTGTAAATTGCTCGAACATACAGCGAAGAATCCTTGTGTCATCGGCTTTCAGATTGATAACGAAACAAAACATTACGGCACTGCTTCTCCTGAGGTACAGGCAATGTTCGTGGAGTATCTTAAAGAGCAGTTTCATACGACAGAGCGGTTAAATGAGGTGTTTGGACTGCGTTATTGGAGTAATTCGATCCATGACTGGTCAGATTTTCCGGATATGGCCGGATGTATTCACGGCGGGCTTGCCAGTGAATTTGCCAAATTTCAGAGGAGTCTGGCGGCAGAATATCTGATGTGGCAGTCCGAGATCGTAAAGAAATATAAGAGGCAGGATCAGTTCATTACGCATAATTTTGATTTCGAATGGAAGAAATTCGGAGCCGATATTGCACAGGATGGATATTCTTATGGAGTGCAGCCGGACATAAATCATTATGAAGCGTCTAAGGCAGTAACGATTGCAGGAACGGATATTTACCATCCGACACAAGATGATCTGACCGGGGCAGAAATTGCATTTGGCGGTGATGCTATCCGTACCTTGAAGGATAGTTCATATTTGGTGTTGGAATGCCAGGCACAGGCATTTAAATACTGGACGCCGTATCCGGGGCAGCTGCGACTGCAGGGATACAGTCATCTGGCAAGTGGTGCCGAAGGAATCATGTACTGGAACTGGCATTCTATTCATAACGGGTATGAGACATATTGGAAAGGTGTTTTAAGCCATGATCTTGCTGTGAATCCTGCTTATGAAGAAGCCGGAACGTTTGGAAGAGAGATAGCGGGAATCGGAAAGGATGTCCTGCGCATTTCAAGAAAAAGCCCGGTGGCACTGGTAGTAGATAATCAGTCGCTAACCAGTTTCCGGTGGTTTCCAATTGACAAGGATTTAAGCTATAACGATGTGGTACGCCGGATGTATGACTGCCTGTATGAAATGAATATTCCATGTGATGTGATAGATATTCATCAGATGGAAGAACGATTAGAGCAGGAGGATAAGCCATATCAGATGATCGTTACTCCAGCGTTATACAGTGTTTCAGATACCTTTATACAGAAACTAAAGAAATATGTACAGTCAGGGGGTGTGCTTGTCAGCTCCTTTAAGTCCTTTGTGGCAGATCGTCATTTAAGCGTGTATCCGGATGCGCAGCCTCACGGTATGACCGAGTGCTTCGGTATGAGCTATAATCAGTTTACTGAGCCGGGTCGGATCAAGGTTGCCGGAGAACAGGTTTTATATTTTGCAGAATTGCTAAAACCGGACAGTGCTCAAGTAATGGAACAATATGAGCATAAATACTGGGGAAAATATGCGGCGGTTACAAAGAATTCTTTTGGTCAGGGATATGGATATTATATCGGTTGTTACGTAACAAAGGACAAGCTGAAAGAAATATTGAAGGATGCCATAGCATGCGCTCACATTGACAATTATTTTAAGGATAATATTATGTGGCCGGTGATCATTCGCAGTGGGATCAATGATAAACATGAAAATATCCACTATATTCTTCATTACAGCGAAGATGAGAAAGAGATTCCATGTCCTTTTGAAATGGTGGAGGATATTCTCACCGGACAGTGTTATAAAAAGGAGCAGAGTTTGCCGTTGAAAGACTGGGGTGTTATGATTCTGCGGGAGAAAGAAGGAGGAAAAGAATGAAGCTGACTTATGTAGAAAGTGTTGGAGTAAAAAAGCTTGAACAATATGAAAAAACAGTGGAATTTGTTGATGATGACGGTGTGGAGGATCAGGTGATAAACGTTTATCCGCAGGTGAAATATCAGAGCTTTGAAGGATTTGGCGGAGCTATTACGGATGCGGCAGGTTATGTGTTTCAACAGCTGGATCCGGAGCAGCAAGAAAGACTTCTTACGATGTATTTTCATCCGGACCATATGAATTACCGGAAGGTGAGGATCCATATGGACAGCTGTGATTTTTCAACACATTTGTATTCTGCCATAAGCGATCCGCTGGATCAGGATCTGGAATCATTCGATTTTTCGGACACAGAGAAATATATTCTTCCGCTTCTTGCTGCCGCGCAGAAGATGGCACAAAAACCATTAAAGATCATGTTGTCTCCATGGTCACCGCCTGAATTTATGAAGACAAATGATTCGCGAAAAAATGGTGGAAGCTTAAAAAAGGAATATTATCCGTTATGGGCAAAATGTATCTGCCGTTATATCACAGAGTTTGAAAAACGTGGCTATGAGGTGGAGCGTATATCAATACAAAATGAACCAAAGGCTGTCCAGCTCTGGGACTCCTGCGTGTATTCTGCAGAGCAGGAAAAAGAATTTCTTACAGATCATTTATACCCGGCGATGAAGCAGGCCGGTCTGGAGCATGTAGAGATCTTTATATGGGATCACAACAAGGAACGTGTTTTTGAAAGAGCCTGCGATCTGATCGATGCGACGACAGATGGCATGATTGCCGGAACAGCATTTCATTGGTACAGTGGGGATCATTTTGAGGCATTGGACCTGGTACGACAGCAGTTCCCGGATAAAAAGCTTATTTTGTCCGAAAGCTGCCTGGAATACAACAAGTTTGATTCTGCTGCAGAATCGGTCAATGCCGGTCGACTCGCTCATGATATGATTGGAAATTTGAATCATGGTCTGAATGCATTTTATGATTGGAACATCCTCTTAAATAAAGAGGGGGGACCAAATCATGTGGGAAACTATTGTGATGCACCGTTCTTGTTTGATGAGGAACGCAAGAAATTGCTGCAGAGGATGAGTGCGGATTACTACTGGCATTTTGCGCATTTTATCCAACCGGGTGCAGTGCGTCTTGGCTTTAGCAGATATACCGATGAGATAGATGTCACTGCATGGGAAAATCCGGATGGAAGAATTGTATTGATTCTGTTAAACCGTGGAGAAGAAGCAGTACCGGTTCATATACGGATTTCCGGAAAAGAAACAGAAATTGTTCTGTCTGCCCACAGTATAGTCAGTGGTGTGATCAGTAGGGAGTAAATGGATTGATCATTTTTATGCAGCCGAAATGACTCGTTTTGAGAAGATAACGAGAGTACATTTTTTATGAAATGGAGGAAACAAATATGCTTAGAAATCCAATATTAAAAGGTTTTAATCCGGATCCTTGTATATGTCGGAAAGGGGAAGATTATTATATTGCCGTATCTACCTTTGAATGGTTTCCGGGGATTCCGATCTATCATTCTCGCGATATGAAAAACTGGGAGCTTTATACCCATGTGCTGACAGATGACAGCAATCCGGATCTAAAAAAACTTCCATCAGCGAAAGGAATTTGGGCACCATGCCTGACTTACTGCGAGACAGAGGATATGTTTTATGTGATCTATGGTGTGATGAATTCCATGAATGCACGTTATTTTGATGTGGATAATTTCCTGATCACCGCTAAGGATATTAAGGGTCCATGGAGTGAGCCTGTATATTTGCATTCCTCCGGTTTCGATGCATCTATTCTTCACGATGATGATGGGCGAAAATATATTGTATCTTTGGATTGGGAGACAAGAGAAGGCTATGAGAAACCAGGAGTGATTGCTGTTTCTGAGTATGATCCGGAGAAAAAGGAGATTATTGGGTATCCAAAACGGATCTGGAAGGGTGGAACAGACAGAGGCTGTATTGAAGCACCACATCTGACCAAACGAAATGGATATTATTATATTATGTGTGCCGAGGGAGGAACCGGATATAATCATTGTGTAACCATGGGGCGTTCCAAAAATGTATGGGGACCTTATGAAGGAGATCCACAGAATCCAATCGTTACGTCTAATCCGATAGAGTCCAACGAAAGACATGATCCGGACCATTTAAAGCCAAAGTATTTCAACCCGGATGTGGTATTGCAGAAAGCCGGTCATGGAAGCTATGTGGAGACGCAGCTTGGAGAGGTATATCTGGTACATCTTTGCTCCAGACCATTCCGTCCGGAGCTTCGCTGTACGCTTGGCAGAGAGACTGCCATCCAGAAAATGAAATGGACCGAGGATGGCTGGCTTCGCATGGCAGACGGAAGCAATATTGCTAAGGAATACTGCGAAGAAAGTGAATTGCCGGAATATAAGGTGTCCGAAATACCGGACTTTGATGATTTTGACGGAACGGAGCTTGGCAACTTTTATTATGCACCTCGTCTCATGCCTCAGAGCTTTGCAGACATTCATGCTAGAAAAGGATATGTCCGATTAAGGGGACAGGAGTCAAGAACTTCTCTAAATAAGGTGAGTATTCTGGCAAGGAAACTCACAAGTGTTTATGCAACGATAACGACAAAGATGGAGTTTGTGCCGGAGGTACATCAACATTCGGCAGGTCTTATCATTTATTATGATAATATGAATTATATCAATCTGCGGAAATATTACAGCGAAACGCTGGGACAGAGTGCAATTTCCATTATTGCTCTGGAAAATGGAGAGAAGACAGAATTTGTCAATACAAGAAAAGCAGTGGATGATGTACCGATCTGTTTCCGATTGGAGATCCGAGGGAAACATTCACAGTTTTATTGGGGGTATGATGGGGAACATTATGAAAAGATCGGCATCCCATTTGATACCACAAAGTTTTCTGATGAGTATTGTAAATATGGAGAGTTTACCGGAACAATGGTGGGCATCACCTGTGCGGATCGTGTTAAACACAAGCATTACGCCGATTTCGATTTCTTTGAATATGTGGCAAAGGAAGACTGCCCGGTGGAGTAGAAATACTTTATTTGTTTTAAGATATATAATGATGGCAGTGATTCAGAACTGTAATTATATGCCTTGCCATACGATTAGTCATGGATGATGATTAATCGTATGACGGCAAAGCATTGGTAAAAATGATTATGAGATAATCTTATTCTATAGTTATCTTACTTTTTTCAAAGGCCTTGATTAGTATAGTGCCAAGGATCAGACCAACAATTCCTTGAATGGCATTGGCCGGGATGTTGACTGCAGAAGCAATAAAGCCATACATAAACCCTTCAAATACATAATAACCAAGTACCATTATGATCTCAGCTAAGATACCGCTGACAATGCGTGCAGGAAGATTATGACCTAAAGATTTGCGTATCAACTTAAAGGTATAGCAGGCGATCAGAGCCATAAGACCTTTAATAATAAAGGTGGCCGGGGCATAGACGAGATAACCGGATAATAGATCGGCTAATCCGGAACCAAGACCGGCTGCAACAAAACCGTATACCGGAGATAACATCCAGCCACAAAGCAATACGATGCAGTCACCAATATTTAAGTAGCCTTTTAAGGGTGATGGGAATTTGATGATCATTGTTGCAACGCAGGCGAGTGCTGCGAAGAGTGCTGCGGTTACTAATTTCTTTGTTTTCGTTTCCATAATTTTTACTCCTTTGTTTTTATTCATGTGACAGTATACAATAAAATTGATCGGATAACAATATAAAGCAGAGAACTCTGAAATCGAAAGTCAATTGACAAGTACGCGTTTCAGGGTATAATGTAATAGGATTGTTTGTGTTGGAATGGAGGATATCTATATGGACAAGTTGTACATGGTCATATTATTGTTAACAATAATTCCTATACTGATTTGTATAAAATATGCCAGAAAGGTAAAAAGTGATGTGGCAGATTCTATTACCAGATGTTTGTTCTTTGTGACAATCACGATAATTAGCAATATCGTATTTGCTTTTTCGCAGTATCAGCTGGTGGCATATTTTATGGAAAGTGTTTATTTGTTTTTCTTTGATCTGGTGTTGATATACATATTACAGTATTCCCAACAATATACAAGGGTATTTCATGAAGTGTCCGCATTTCGAATCGGATGCTTTATTGTTGCGTATTTGGATGGGATTTCTTTGCTCTTAAATACATTCTTTCACCATGTCTTTACGTTAAAAAAGGTAAGCTATATAGGGATTCAAATGTATTGTATTAGCAGCAAAACTATTTTTTATGATCTGCATTATGTTTTTGTGTATTGTTTGATGTTTTGCGCGATTGCATCTTTTCTTACAAAGATCATGCGTATTTCGAGCTTTTATCGCACGAAATATATTCCGATCTTTGTAGTCCTTTGCGTGATCATGGCATTGAACATGGCGTGCAATGTTTCCGGCTTTCCGTTGGATCTGTCACTTCCGTTTTTTGTGTTTGCGGCAATTTTGATATGTTATCTGACCCTGTATCGTACGCCGAGGGAACTGATCGAAAAGACGTTGTCTTTCGTTGTAACTAAAATGAATAATTCGGTAGTTTGTTTTGATATCAATCAAGAGTGTGTCTATGCAAATGACCATTTTCGCAGTAGGCTCTCATCTACAAATGACGATTTTTCAAAAATTACACAGCTGATACGCCGTTGGATCAACGAGAATGATTTTCAAGATCAGAATAGTGTGGAGACGAGTAGTCAATGGGTTATTGACGGTGTGACGCATTATTTTGATATTGAATACCGAAAAATATTTGCAAAAAAAGGGGAGTATATCGGATTCTTCTTGAATTTTATAGACACTACGGAAAAACGACTTGCCTTTGAAAAAGAAAAATTTTTGGCAACGCATGATGCTTTGACCGGATTATATAATCAAAGTTATTTTGCAACAAAGGTGTCAGAGGCTTTGCAGCAAACGCCGGATGTGGATTGGCTGCTGCTTTGTTCTAATATTAAGGACTTTAAGTTGATCAATGATCTCTTTGGTCTGGAAAAAGGAAATGAAGTGTTAAAGATGGAGGCTGATCTTCTGAAAAAATACTGCGTTAAAAACGCAGTCTATGGAAGGATCGGTGGTGATAAATTTGCAGTATGCATTCCAAAGGATCAATTTCTAGAGCAGAAGATTATGCAAGTGATACAAGATATGGGACAGACTTTTAATAATACTATGTATCATATGCATATATATATCGGTGTCTATGAAATAACAGATAGAGACGAAGATGTTTCAATCATGTGTGATAAAGCAAATATTGCTATTAAAACCTTGCGCGATAATTATGACAGATCAATTGCATATTATAGCGATACAATATTGGACAAGACGATTAAGGAAAAGCAGCTTGTGGGAGATTTTGATGAGGCGATTGAACAAAAACAGTTTTGTATGTATTTACAGCCTCAGATGACATCGGATGGTAAAATGATTGGTGCAGAAGCTCTGGTGAGATGGCAGCATCCAAAACGCGGACTGATCTTCCCGGGTGACTTTATTGAAATTTTTGAGCGAACAGGACTTATTTACCGTCTTGATCGATTTATATGGGAGCTTGCTGTGCAACAATTGGCAAAGTGGCAGAAAGAGGGACGTGATGAGCTATACATATCTGTAAATATTTCGACCAAAGATTTTCAGTATATGGACGTTTATCAGACGATCACATCTCTTGTGGAACGGTATGGCATTATTCCATCTACTTTGAAGTTGGAGATTACAGAGACGGCGATTATGATGGGAAATGCCGGAGAACTTGAAACTATTGGCCGTTTTAGAAACTATGGTTTTGAAGTGGAGATTGATGACTTTGGCAGTGGATATTCGTCCCTCAATACATTAAAGGATATAGACGTTGATGTGTTAAAGATCGATATGGGCTTTTTGAGGACAACCAGATCGGAGCGAGTAGAAAGAAGTATGTCAATCTTAAATATGATCATTTCGCTAAGTAAAATCCTTGGTTTGTCCGTGGTGACAGAAGGTGTGGAGACAAAAGATCAGGTCAGCCGTCTCTCGCAAATGGGATGTGGAGTGTATCAAGGGTATTATTTTTCCAAGCCGATCCCAGTCCATGAATTTGAGGAGCGGTATATGTAAATCAATTCATACAAACAGATCCAAGAGGACGTCCATCGAAGAGTACCAAGGACATGGAGTTAAAATCCTTAAAGAAAAAGTATAAAGCGAAAGGTTTTGCGGCGGGATGCTCTCGTGAGGTCATCGCACGAGGCGCTGAGCAGCTTGGCTGGGAGTTGCCAAAATTATTGGAAATGACATTGCAGGCAATGGCGGCGTCTGAAGACACGATCAATGCGGAGATGGCCGCGATTGAGGCGCAAAAGTAGTTCGCACAGATGCAGTCATAATTTTGTAAGAAATTTGGAATAAAAATATCACAAAGTCGTGATACGAATTATAAAAACAGTCTTTTTTATTTTGCTAGGATGTTATCAGAAGCAGATAAAGGAGGCTATTTTTTATGGAAAGAAGGAAATACAGAAAACATAGATTCATGAAAGTGCTGGCGTTTATTTTGACGGTGATCGTAATGGGGAAATTGATAGGAAATGCGGGAAGCTGGGTCAGGCAGTGGCAGTCGGATGAGGAGTATGGCGTGTCTGCACAAAATATGTCTATTCATGATGCGAAGGAGAAGGCACCGCAAAAGCTTAGTACAACGCAGATTAAGAAGAGACTGCACAGTTTGGCTAAGAAGGATTCAGCCTATATAAATATTTATGACAATCGGGATAAATATCCCACCGTGTTGTTGCGTTCCCTTTGTAATAATGCGGAGATGTTGGAGTTTGTGAAAGGTTATTTGTCAGCGGATGGCTTAGCACACGGTCATTTGACGAAGAAAGAATGTAAGGAAAAGATACCACTTTTGCTGCAGTGGGATCAAAGATGGGGATATGTTTCCTATGGAAGCAGCGACATTGCGTTATCCGGTTGTGCACCTACCTGTTTGTCAATGGTGATCGTGGGTTTGACCGGAAATCATAATGCAACGCCGGATAAGATTGCGAAGTATGCACAGGATAATGGGTACTATCTAAAAGGAACGGGAACGAGTTGGAGTCTTCTTACTGAGGGAGCTTCTCATTTTGGTGTTGTGGGACGTGAGATCAGTTTAAGCAAGGAAACTGTTTGTGGTGTCTTAAAACAGGGACAGCCGGTCATCTGCAGTGTGGGGAGAGGAGATTTTACGACAGAGGGGCATTTTATAGTATTGACGGGAATGAAAGATGGCAGAATTAAGGTGAATGATCCAAATTGTATACACAGGAGTTGTTTATGGAAGTATGAGACATTGGAACCACAGATTAAAAATTTATGGGCGTATCAGGGATGAAGGATATTTGCAGAAGCTATTTGCTTGTAGTACAATGACCTCAAATAAGCAAACGAAAGAGGGGAATAGGCAGATGGCGGAGAGTATTTTAGTGGTAGACGATGAGCAGGAAATTGCCGATCTGGTAGAGGTATATTTACAAAATGAGGGGTATACAGTGCATAAGTTTTACAATGCAAAAGATGCTCTGAATTGCCTGGATAAGACCACGATCAGTCTGGCATTATTAGATGTTATGCTTCCAGATATGGATGGCTTTTCGCTTTGCAGGCAGATCAGACAGAAGTTTTATTTCCCGATTATCATGTTGACGGCAAAAGTGGAAGATATGGATAAGATCATGGGTCTGACGGTGGGCGCTGATGATTATATTACCAAACCCTTTAATCCGTTAGAACTTATGGCGCGGGTCAAAACACAGTTACGACGATATACGCGCTACAATACGGCAGGTGTTACGCAGGAGCGGGATGAGGAGATTGATATACGAGGTATGCACATATCAAATATTAGTCACAAGTGTATGCTCAATGGACAGGAAATTGCATTGACACCTTTGGAGTTTGACATTGTGTGGTATTTGGCAAGAAAACAGGGAAAGGTTGTTTCTTCCGAGGAATTGTTTGAAGCTGTTTGGAAAGAAAAATATTTGGATAACAATAATACCGTGATGGCGCATATTGCCAGGATACGGGATAAAATGCATGAGACGGCACGTAAACCAAAGTTTATAAAAACGGTTTGGGGGGTAGGATATACCATTGAGTAAGAACATAACATTAGAGGCGAAACAAGGGGAGCAGCATGATCATAAAGCGATGCAGTTTTTGATGCAGTATGTAGTCACGCTGGGAATATGCATAGGCGGTTTGGTAATACTTGTGGTATTATCAAAATTGGTGTTATCCACGAGAATATGGTATCAGACAGATCCTTATTGGCCGATGCTACATTGGTTGAATTTACATGTGATCTCAGTCTGTGTTGCAGCTAGTGGCGCAATCTGTCTTATTGTGACGATTTATTATTTGTTCCGTGCTTTCCGGCAGATGGATGAAGTCGTGGAAGCAGCAGGAAAGTTAGTGCATCAGCCGGAACAGCCTTTACGGTTGTCGCGTTCTTTGCAGGGGGTGCAAAATGAGTTGAACCTTGTGCGGGAACAGGCATTGCGCAATGAGATGGCGGTGAAAGAGGCTGAGCAGAAAAAGAATGATCTGATCGTATATTTGGCGCATGACTTAAAAACACCACTTACTAGTGTGATCGGGTATTTGTCATTGCTTCGAGATGAGCCGCAAATATCGGAACAGTTGCGACAGCGGTATACAGGCATTGCGTTAAATAAAGCAGAACGATTGGAAGAACTGATCAATGAATTCTTTGATATTACACGTTTTAATCTGTCGGTCATGACCCTGGAAAAGGAAACAATCCATCTGAGCCGTATGCTAGAGCAGATTGCCAGTGAGTTTGCACCGATTTTGCGGGAAAAAGGTTTGACACTGGAGCTTGCAATAGAAAAAGAGGTCGATCTGTCCGGAGATCCGGATAAATTGGAACGCGTCTTCGATAATCTGCTTCGCAATGCGGTCAATTACAGTTATCCGAATACAGTGATCCAGTTGTCGATGGAGCAACGGAAAGAAGAGCATAAAGTATTGCTTCGTGTACAAAATCATGGGCGGACGATTGCAAAAGAAAAATTAGAGCATATTTTTGAACAGTTTTTTCGTGTGGACGCGTCAAGATCCTCTGCAACGGGTGGGTCCGGACTTGGCTTAGCGATCGCCAGACAGATCGTGGAGATGCATCATGGACAGATCCAGGCAGAGAGTGTGGATGAGATGATAGTGTTTGAGGTGGAATTGCCAATATAAAGAGCATTCCTTTGGGATCGGAACGGTCGTTTCAGTACTTGGTGTTGGAAGAGTGATCGCCGCATTTAATCATTTCTTTATGGAACGCATGGTTGCCGCAGCAGATGTAGAATGAGGGGAACCAGGACCTGTAAAAAGTATATTGTAAAAGTTAAAATGTATAAGCGTACCTGATCAGGTATAAAATATAATGACATATAATATTATATCTGATAGGGTATGATGTAAAAAAATACGGAAGCTTACACCCGATAAGGTATAATAAATAATGAAATTTGTCTGTTTGCACCCGATAAGGTATAAAAATTGCGATTAATGTTGCAATTATACCTTTTCGGGTGTAATATATTATATAAGTATTTTGAAATGGAGATTAGTTATGAATAAAATTGCGGAATTTGTAAAAACACAGCGTAAAGCAGCCGGTCTGACACAGGAACAGTTTGCGATGCGCTCGGGGTTGGGACTGCGTTTCGTTCGCGAATTAGAACAAGGCAAAACAACAGTACGAATGGACAAAGTGAATGTTGCACTTGCAATGTTCGGGATGGAAGCGGTTCCCGGAAGAAAGGAAGATGAAGTATGAGTGAGATCTTTCGCACAGCATATGTGTATGTAAGAAATGTTTATGCCGGCATGGTGTGTGAGACTGATGAAGGGTATCGGTTTATATATGATCAAGAATATATGAACAGGGTTGATGCAAGTCCTGTATCGCTCACTTTGCCTCTTTCGGAGGAGGCTTACGAATCCAAAACTCTTTTTCCTTTTTTTGATGGTCTTATTCCGGAGGGATGGCTATTAGGAGCTGTCAGTCGTAATTGGAAAATTGATACGAAAGATCGTTTTGGATTGCTTTTAGTTGCTTGTAAGGACGCTATAGGAAATGTTAGTGTAAGAGGAGAAAAAATATGAACTGTTTGTGTTGTGGCAAAAGACTAAAAACAGACGATGGAACGGGCTGGCATAAGTCATGTGTGAAACATTTTTTTCAGACAGAGATTTTGCCAAAGATAGAGATCGATCAACAAGCATTGCAGGAATTGGTAATACAAAATGTTGATAAGGGATACACAGTACCTGGTGTACAGAAAAAATTGTCATTACATTTGCTTTCGGAGATAAATAATCCAAGATTGACTTTAGTGGATTATCCGACAGGGTATATTCTGAAACCGCAAGTTACACAGTTTGAGGCTTTGCCGGAAGCGGAACATCTTGTTATGGCAATGGCGGATGCTCTTGGAATTGTTACAGTACCGCATGCATTGTTGAAAGGAAGTGGAGAATATGCGTATATTACAAAAAGAATAGACAGGCTGTTTGAAAAGTCAGAGGTTCAAATGTTTGCAATGGAAGATTTTTGTCAGCTTGATCTGCGCCTTACCCAAGACAAGTATCGAGGCTCTTATGAACGATGTGCGAAAATCATTGATAAATATTCTTGCCAAACGGGACTTGATATGACAGAACTTTATTTACGATTAGTATTTTCCTTTGTGATTGGAAATTCTGATATGCACTTAAAGAATTTTTCGCTTATAGAAACTGCGCCGTGTAGTGGAAGATATAAGTTGTCTCCGGCATATGATCTGCTTCCGGTTAATGTTATTATGCCGGAGGATAAAGAGCAATTGGCACTTGCAATGAATGGAAAAAAAAGAAATATTCGACGAAAAGATTTTTTAGTATTTGCAGAGGAATGTGGATTGACGCGAACCTCAGCAGAAAAAATGATGATGGCTGTTATCAAACAAAAAAATTCATTCCTAGCGATGTGTGAGGAATCCTTATTGCCAGCCGGATTAAAAGAGCGATTTGCATTTCTTATTGAGCAAAGAGTAGATATTTTGCAGGGGTAGAAGCTTAGATTATGAAAAGGATAGAAGGATTTATTGCAACGAATGCATATATCGCTGTTAGACCAGGTGATGTGTAAGCTCACGGCACTTGGAAATGCGGGAGTGTTATGGATTGCGCTAGGATAGTAGAAGAATTGTATTTCAAGGAATAACGTGGTAAAATATGGCTAAATACAGGTGGCTGTGATTATGGGGATCCGGCCCGCCTAAGGAACGATAATTACGATGTTAGAAGTAATAGATATAGAGGGACAGAAGATGGAGAAGGTAAAGAATATTATTATTCGTGTTACGGATAAACTAGAGGAGAGTTGTGTACTGGGGGCTATCAGGCAGGCGATGATCATGATGATTCCGTTGTTGGTGGTTGGCTATATGTCGGCAATGTTTCTTGATTTGCCGATTCCTGCATATCAAATGTTTATTACAACGTTGTTCGGAGGACGTGTTGCTGAAGTGCTGCAGTGTGTCTATTCGACAGTTAATGATTTTTTCTCTGTATTTTTGGTTGTAGCAACAAGCGTGAGTTATTCGATCATAAAACGGAAAAAGCAGGGAATATATGAAAGTACCGGGAATATTATTATTCTTGTCATTATTTCTTTGGCAGCATTTGCCGGGTATTCCGGAATACAGTATGATGATTTTTCTATTACGAAGTTTAGTAATATGTATGCGTTTAGTGCATTGCTGGTTTCCTTGGTTTCGAGTGAGATGTATTATGTGCTGAAAAATAGTGGGCTTTTTCGGTTGAAAAAGCAAAGAACGAATACGGATAGTGTTTATGAAGAAGCAATTGAGGGAATTATTCCGGCAGTGATCATTGTTGGTTCCTTTTCTTTATTGCATCAGTTCTTTCGTGTGTGTTTTGGAGTAGATGGTCTGCAAGAGTTGATGGAGAGGATGTTTAATTACATTTTAGGACCTTTGCAGAATGGCTTGGGAGCGGGGCTGATCGTTATTTTGCTGACACATGGATTGTGGTTTTTTGGTATTCATGGGCATAATATGTTGGACACAGTCATCAAACAACATTTCGCAGATGCGACAGCAGGGATTTTTAGCAAAACAATGCAGGATGTATTTGTACTGCTTGGCGGAACGGGAGCTATGCTTTGCTTGGTCGTGGCACTATTGCTTTTTGCTAAGAAAAAGGGTACTCGTAATCTTGCGTGGATGGCGGCACCGACAGTTGCATTTAATATTAGTGAGATCGTGTTGTTTGGTATTCCGATCATATTAAATCCAATTTTTGTTGTGCCGTTTATGCTTGTTCCACTTGCTAATTTTTTGATAACTTATGCGGCAATTTATTCGGGACTGGTACCGCATCTTGTTAGTGAAGTGAATTGGACAACACCGATTTTCCTAAGTGGCTATCAGGCAACCGGTTCTTGGGCGGGAGCAATACTACAGATGGTATGTCTGGCGGTTGGTGTATGCATCTATATGCCATTTGTTCAATTGTATGAGGAGCAGAGTGCTCGTAAAATGGAGCGAGATCTTAAGCTGCTCGTTCAGGAAATGCAGCGTGAGGAAGAAAATAATGCAATTATGACACTGACAAAACGTGAGGATGAATTAGGACACGTGGCACGAAGTTTGGCGGTAGAACTTGTTGATGCGATACAACATCAGGAATTGTACCTCATGTATCAGCCGCAAGTAAATTGTGAGGGTGTGTGTGTTGGTGTTGAAGCACTGATTCGTTGGAATCACCCGGAACTTGGTTTTATTTATCCGCCGCTGATCATTGAATTGGCAAAAGAAAAGCATGTATTATATTTGCTGGAACAATATATTTTTGATACAGCGGCAGCTACAGCAGAAAAGTTAAAACCATATGCAGGAGAGGAATTTAAGGTATCCGTCAATATCACCAATGAGTCTTTAGAGTGGGAGGGCATTGAACAATGCATTGATGATACGGTGGCCAAATATGATATCCCGAGCGAGTGGTTCTGCTTAGAGATCACGGAGCAGGATGCGCTTTCCTCCTCCATTGATATTGCGGATAAGATCAAAAATATTAAGGCAAAAGGACATAAATTCCTGATTGATGATTTTGGAATGGGACATACTTCAATGGCATATTTACAGACAAATTATTTCGATGTAGTGAAATTGGATGGATCATTGACTAGAGATGTTTTATGCAATGAGAGAAACAGTGACATTATCGGTTCCATTGTGTATCTTAGTAAGTCATTGCATTTTAAGATCATTGCCGAATATGTAGAGGATGAGAATCAGAGAGATGAGTTGAAGCGGCTTGGCTGTGATGCGTTCCAGGGTTATCTTTACAGCAAACCATTGGAGGAAGATGCACTTCTTACATGGATGAAAGAGAGACAGAACGTGTGAATTGAATTTTCAGGAAAAAGGTAGTAGATATGTTGACATCATTAGCGTTTATTTTTCTGGTAGGACTGGCGATGGGAGCCATCTGCCAAAAGTTAAAGCTGCCAAGGATCATTGGTATGCTTGTAACGGGTATCGTATTAGGCCCGTATGTTTTGAATCTGTTAGACCCATCAATTTTGGGAATCTCAGCGGATCTGCGCAAGATGGCTTTGATCATTATTTTGTTGAAGGCAGGACTGTCATTAGATCTGGCGGATCTTAAGAAAGCGGGGCGTTCGGCAGTAATGATGGCGTTTGTGCCGGCATCTTTTGAAATCGTCGGATATATCGTATTTGCGCCGATGATCTTAGGCGTGAGCAGAGTGGAGGCGGCTGTGATGGGAGCAGTGCTTGGAGCGGTATCACCAGCCGTGGTTGTGCCAAGAATGGTTGGCCTGATGGAGAAGAAATATGGAACCAAAAAAGCGATACCACAGATGATCTTAGCAGGGGCATCTTGTGATGATATTTTTGTGATCGTACTTTTTACGACCTTCTTAAGCATGGCGCAGGGTGGCAGTGCTCATGTAATGGACTTCGTTAATATACCGATATCTATTGTTTTAGGCGTATTACTGGGTGCTGTAGTCGGTTATGCCTTGTATTTGTTTTTTGAAACGGCATATGCGAGAAAACACTGCGTGCGCAACAGTATGAAAGTCATCATTGTACTGGGATTTTCGTTCTTGCTGATCGCTATCGAAGGATGGCTGGAAGGAAAAGTGTCGGTATCCGGTCTGCTGGCAGTTGTCAGCATGGCGTGCGTCTTGAAGTTCAAAAGTACCGAATTTGTATCCAAAAGATTATCCGAAAAATTTGGCAAGCTCTGGCTTGCAGCGGAAGTTGTGTTGTTTGTGCTTGTCGGTGCGGCAGTGGACATCCGTTATACGCTGAGTGCCGGACTGGCGGCGGTACTGATGATTGCGGTGGCACTTGTCTGTCGTGCAGTTGGTGTGCTCCTTTGCGTTACCGGGACACAGCTTTCTTGGAAAGAGCGAATCTTTTGCGTGATCGCCTATCTGCCTAAGGCAACAGTGCAGGCAGCAATTGGTTCGGTGCCTCTGTCTGCAGGACTTCCTTGCGGCAAGATCATTTTGTCCGTAGCGGTGCTCGCCATTATCATTACGGCACCGATCGGAGCAATCGGCATTGACTGCAGTTACAAAACGTTATTAGAAAAAAATTAGGATTTGGTGTGTGTAGTACGATAGGTCTGGATCTAGACGGTTATATCGGGAACATGGACATTTTCACAGGAATTGATTATAATAATAACATTAGAAACAATAATGCTATACGGAGGACAAGCAGATGTGCGATACGATACAAGAGAAATGCGAGAAGGCAGTAGCCAAAAAACATAGCGGTTATAATTGTGCGCAGGCGGTTGCCTGCACTTTTTGCGAAGAGGCAGGTTTAGATGATGAAACGATGAGAAACCTCATGCAGGGGTTTGGCGCAGGACTGGCAACGATGGAAGGAAACTGCGGTGCAATCGCCGGAGCGGTGGCGGCAGCAGGAATGATCAATAAGGATCAGATGAACACTTTTCAGGATGCGCGTTTGATCATGCAGCAGTTTATGGAGCAGAATGGAACGGTTATCTGCAAAGAACTGAAAGGAATAGAAGCGGGACATGTGGTCCGCGACTGTGATGACTGCGTCAGAGATGCGGTTCGCTTTTTGGAGGAAGCATTACAGAAATGATAAATTCGATCAATGAGAGGCGTTAAAAATAGTGCGGCGTTACATAAAACAGAGGCAGAAGATGGGGATGGGGTGTACTATCTCGAAAGTACGAATGAACTTGTGATTGTGTCAACTGATGGATATATTAGAACATTTTTTAAACCGAATGATGGGATCGCTTATTATAATAGGCAATGATAGTTGGAAGAATGGTTAAAAAGAATTTGTATAGATGGTAAAAATATGGATTGGCTGGCTTATGTAGAGGTGTTTAAAGTTTTATTGAAATTATGTATAATTTTGCCTATAATAGGGGAAGATAATGCGCAAGATAATGCGCAAGATAATGGAGGGCATTTATGGAAAAATATCAACCACCATATACGATTACCAACCAAATGTTATCATATGTAGCATCGATTTCAGAAAAAATAGGGCGTATTACACTGATCAGTAATATGGAAAAAAAGCCTCATCTTAGGAAGAATAATCGAATTAAGTCCATTCATTCTTCTTTAAGGATTGAGGATAATTCGCTTACCTTGAATCAAGTGAGAGATGTTATTAATGGTAAAATAGTGTTAGGGGAACAAAGAGAGATACAAGAAGTTAAAAATGCCTATTGTGCTTATGGAAAGATAGCAGAAATTAATCCTTATAGTATTCGGGATTTGAAAAAGTATCATGGAATTATGACAAAATATCTCGAAGAACAATCGGGAGATTTTCGTAGAGGGGAAGAAGGTGTATTTCATGGTGATGAGTGTATTTTTATGGCACCTCCGGCACAGTATGTCCCACAGTTGATGGAAGAACTTTTTGCATGGATGAAGGAGGTAGCGAGAGAAATACATCCACTGATTCTTAGCAGCATATTTCATTATGAGTTTGTATTTATCCACCCGTTTTCAGATGGAAATGGTCGAATGGCAAGGCTATGGCATACGGCAATTCTCTATCGATGGAAACCAATATTTGAGTATATTCCGATTGAAAGTCAGATTGAAAAATTTCAGGATGATTATTATGAGGCAATAGCAAAGTGTCATGTTGCTGGAGAATCTACCCTGTTTATTGAATTTATGCTCGCACAGGTTGATAAAATTTTGGATGAGATAACTGTTCAGGTTGATGAAGACAATGAACAGCTTACTGAATATATTAAGAAACTACTTGGAGTTATGGAATATGATGTTCCCTATACAAGTAATACGCTTATGGAAAAGCTAGGTTTGAAATCTAGAGAAGGTTTTCGTAAAAATTATTTGCGACCGGCATTGGATTTGCAGATGATTGAAATGACCATCCCGGACAAACCGAATAGCAGAAACCAGAGATATAGAAAGGTTTGAACTGTAGGTGGAATGAAATGGTGCAGTGCCAGAAATGTGATCACCACAGATAAGGAGAGAAACAATGCTTAGATACACAGAAGCAATGATCGCAGAATGAAGATGTTAGACCGCATTACGGATGAACGATTGATGCCGATTGTTGGACAACTTCAAAAATATAGAACGGCAGGTTATCAGGAAGGATTGGCATGGGATGAATTTGTTTGACAAGTATTTTTCTTTGTATATAAGATAGAGATGTTTACTATGCGCGTAGAGAATAGCGGTTCGCAATTGTGATGACTGTGTTAGAGATGCGGTTCGCTTTTTGGAGGAAGCATTACAGAAAGGAATGTGATTTTATCATGTGGTTATTGTATGCGGTAGGTTCTTCCTTTTTTGCAGGAATTACATCTATTCTTGCAAAGTGTGGAATTAAGAAAACGGATTCCGATGTAGCAACCGCGATCCGTACGATTGTAGTCTTGTTATTTTCGTGGCTGATGGTTTTGATCACCGGGACGAGTGGTCAGATCACACAGATCAGTGGCAAGACATTTTCGTTTTTGGTACTTTCGGGATTAGCGACCGGAGCCTCTTGGCTGTGCTATTTTCATGCATTACAAAAGGGTGACATCAATAAAGTTGTGCCGATTGATAAAAGCAGCACCGTATTGACGATCTTGTTAGCGCTTATTTTTCTGCATGAGGGCATTACCGTTCCTAAGATCATTTCTGTTGTATTGATCGGTGTGGGTACTTTGTTGATGATCGATAAAAAGCAGGATAGTAAGGCGCAGACTGCAGGCAAAGAATGGATGATTTATGCGGTGTTATCAGCAGTATTTGCAAGTCTTACTGCCATTTTGGGCAAAGTCGGCATAGAAGGTGTAGATTCTAATCTTGGAACGGCAATCCGTACAACGGTCGTGCTCGTTATGGCTTGGCTAATGGTCGTGGTTAAAGGGAAATGGAAGCAGGTCAAGACGGTCGAAAAAAAGGAACTTGCCTTCGTGATGTTATCGGGACTGGCGACCGGAGCCTCTTGGCTGTGCTATTACCACGCACTTCAGACAGGGCAGGCAAGTGTTGTTGTACCGATTGACAAACTCAGCATTTTGGTGACGATCGCATTTTCATGGATCGTCTTTCGTGAAAAACTTTCCGGCAAAGCAGTGTTTGGGCTTATCGGCATTGTAGCGGGAACACTGTGGCTGGCATTATTGTAGGAGGCTTTAGGAGAAGTTTTAGAATCAATATGAGTGATCCAATTGCAAGTTTAACAAGGAGAGAATGGTGGGTGTGGATCTGTTCGTTGGTAGTGATCGTTATGGCAAATATTTTGCCGGGGGATTTTGATCTTCTCACATTAATTGCATCATGCATAGGAGTTACCTCTCTTGTCTTGGCAGCAAAAGGAAATGTGTGGTCGCAGATTTTGATGATCATATTTAGTATTCTTTATGGTATCATTTCTTGGCAATTCCGTTACTGGGGGAAATGATCACCTATCTGGGAATGACGATGCCGATGGCTATTCTTTTATGATGTCTATGGTTTTATCAGTTGGAAGAAAAGAGAACGGGAAATCACCGTTTAGATTGTAAAAAAGGACAAGAAATGGTATGCTATAAATGTTTTGATTTGGACGAACAAGAAAGGAATGGTGAATTATTATGGAGAGAATAACAAGTTTTACGATAGATCATGATGTATTGGTTCCGGGCTTTTACATTTCCAGAAAAGATGGAGATATTACAACCTATGATCTTAGAACGAGAAGACCGAACAAAGGAGATTATATGAGCAATGCGGATATGCATTCTGTAGAGCATATGTTTGCGACCTATATCCGTAATTCGGAAATTGCGGATTCGGTTATTTACTTTGGACCGATGGGATGTCAGACCGGATTTTATCTGCTGGTCAGAGAAGTAGAACCTAAGAAAGTTTTTCAGATCACGAAAGAGGTGTTATCTCAGATCATTGCTCATGAAGGAGAGGTATTTGGAGCATCTGCGGCAGAGTGTGGTCATTATGAGAACCTTGATCTGGAGATCGCAAAGGAAGAGTGCAGAACTTATCTTGCTGTTTTGGAAAAACAGACTAATATGGAATTTTCATATCCAACAAAATAAATACGGTAAATTTGCGCTTGCGGCAAAGCGATAAAGCGCCTGTAAGTGTGCGAATAAAGAAAGGAATATACGATGAGAATAGGTGTGATCGGTGCCATGCAGATTGAGATCGACAATCTGAAGAAGTCACTGGAAAATAGTACAACAGAGGAAATCAGCAGTGTTCAATTTGTCAAGGGTAATATTGGAGAGGTAGAGGTAGTTGCTGCAGTGTCCGGCGTAGGAAAAGTGTTTGCGGCAATCTGTACGGAAGCCATGATATTAAAATATCAGGTGGATATGGTGGTCAATATTGGTGTTGCCGGAACGCTGTGCAAGGAACTGGGCGTGATGGATGTTGCGTTAGCAAGTCAGGTGGTACAGCATGATATGAATACTTCTGCTTTGGGAGATGACATTGGCTTGCTTTCCGGAATCAACCAGATTTATATTCCAAGTGATGAGAAGATGACGGCATTGATGGAACAATGTATTGCTGAAAAAGAAATTCATTACAAGGTAGGAACCATCGCTACCGGAGATCTGTTTATGCAGGGAGAACGGCAGAAAGAGAAACTTCATCAGCGATTTGATGCGATCGCGGCAGAGATGGAAGGTGGCAGCATTGGTCATGTTTGCTATATGAACCATGTCCCATTTACCGTACTTCGCACAATCTCCGATGGTGAGGGCGGAGCGATGGATTATGCTCAGTTTGCCAGGAAGGCAGCTAAATTGGGCATCGAGATCGTTATTGAGTTTATTAAGAAAATTATTATTTCATAAAGTGACGCGATGAATAAAATCAAGTTGACCGAGGTGACGCAATGAATAAAATCAAGTTGACTGCACTTCCCTGCATATGTGTAGATGTTTTTGACGGGATTGAAATGATCAGACCGGGCGGAGAAGCGTTAAATTTTGCTGTTCATGCTTCACGTTTTACAAATATAGATGTTACGCTTCTTGGTGTTATCGGAAAAGATAAATATGCAGAAGTGATAATGGATTCAATAGCAAAATTTGCTATTGATAAAAAACATATACGGATTGATGAAAGGCATCAGACTGCAAATAATATGACGTATCTTACGGAATCAGGCGATAGGTATTATAAAGATGATTCTTGGAATGGTAGTATTCTCGATAATATCGTGCTGAATGATGACGAAATCAAAATCTTATCAGAATCCGATGTGGTATTTGTTCATTTTTGGGCCTCGTGTCTTTCACAGGTAATCGAACTGAAAAAAACACATGGCTTTAAGCTTGTGGTAGATTTTGATGTATATAGAGATTTTGCTGATATGGAACGCTTTGCTCCGTATATTGATTTCTTTTTGATAAGCGGATCGGAAGAACTTCTGCCGATGTTTAGGGGGTTATCGAATAAATACAGCTGCCTGTTCAATGTGTCACTTGCAGAACATGGAAGCGTTACATACTTTAATGGACAGGAATACAGAGTGCAGGCTGTAAAAGTTGAAAGCATAATAGATACCACAGGTTGTGGTGACAGCTATCACGCCGGCTTTGTTTGTTCATATATGCTTGAAAATGATATTAAAAAGGCAATGAATGTCGGCTCTGAAATTGCAGCAGAAACCTTAAAACATTATGGTGGATTCTGAATTGCAAAATAGCTATTGTTTTACTGACATAATAAGCAATATGTGACAACATGATAATTTTTGATGTGCGAAGATTGAGTTATATCAACAAGTAAAGGAGAACAGATTATGAGCGAAAAATTTATCGTAAGAAAAGCAGAGAAAAATGATATAGCAGAGATACAAACACTGATAAAAGATTTGGCAACATACGAGAAAAGACCTCAAGATATGACAGCTTCCCAGGAAGATCTGTGCTACTGGATTTTTGAGAAGAAAATAGCAACAGTATTGATCGCGGAATATAATGAGGAGATCATCGGGTATGCTATTTACTATCCTATATTTGGATCGTTTGCGGCAGAAGCAGGGGTTCACTTGGAAGATGTGCTTTTGAATGAGAAATATCGTCATTGTGGATTAGGGAGAAAGTTCTTTTCCAAAATAGAAGAAGTTGTTAAGGAAGATGGGTATTCAAAAATGGAATGGAGCTGTCTGGACTGGAACACACCGTCAATTCGTTTTTATGATAAAATCGGTGCCACGCAAGAGCAAGGACGAGTATATTTTTCGTATAATTGTAAACAAATTTGAAATCGTATTGAAAAGATGAGAGGTTATCAATGGTTGAATGAAAATGTAAAAAGTTAAAAAGCTACCAGTCGTGAAAATAATGTTGACATAGGCATCCTCATTTGATATTATTTATCAAGTAATTAAATATTTCATGAGGGAGTAGTTGGCGCGAAAGTGTGATTTGTCAACATTCTGATTATAAACCGAGAGTATAATCTGGCAAATCTTAAATAATGAGACTCATGTATATCGATTAACTGCTTGTGCAGAAAGCGCAGGTGGATAATTGATATACATGAGTCTTTTTAATTTATAGGAAATTGCTGTTATGTAGCGTGACAAAAGCAAAGCGCTGGCTTTGCCTTTTTGTTTCGGCATAGACTTCGGCTGACAACACTGCCTTGGAAAAGAGAAAAAGGAGAAAAATATGGAAAAATTGATTAATGACGCCCCATTTGTTCTTGTGCTTGTGTTCCTTGTAATTGGTTTTACATTGTTGATCAAGGGTGCAGATCTATTCGTGGAAGGAAGTTCAAGCGTAGCCAAGAGACTACATGTGCCATCTATCATTATCGGACTTACGATTGTAGCAATGGGGACATCGCTTCCGGAGACGGCGGTAAGTGTATCGGCTTCCCTTGTAGGCAATAATGAGCTTGCAGTTAGTAATGTGGTTGGTTCCAATATCTTTAATCTGATGGTTGTTATCGGCGTATGTGCAATGTTAGCAACGGTAAATGTTGCTAAAGAAACCATAACGAGAGATATTCCGTTGTCATTGATCTGTGCCGGACTCTTGATGTTGTTTGGAAGTGTCGGAATTGGTGACAAATCAGATTTAACATTAGGACGCTTTGACGGTGTGATTTTAATTGCTTTCTTTGCCGGCTATTTATTCTATATGGTTAAGATTGCATTAAAGGCAAGCAGAGAAGGCAAGAGCGTTGAGATTGAAGGTGGATCTGATGAGGACATTAAGATTGTTTCTGTTCCGGTAAGTATAATATTTATTGTCGGTGGAGCGATCGCAATAGCATTTGGTGGAGATGTTACTGTAGATGCCGCATCGAGGATCGCAAGCGATCTCGGAATGAGCCAAACGCTTATCGGACTTACGATCGTTTCGATAGGAACATCGCTTCCGGAGCTGGTAACTTCTATTGTTGCAGCCAGAAAGAATGAAGTTGATATGGCACTCGGTAATGCGATAGGATCCAATATATTTAATATACTTATGGTACTAGGTGTGGCTTCTGCAATCAGTCCGATCAGCATAATCAAAGAGAACATTATAGATATGTGCGTACTTATTGTGTTTACCGTGTGCGTATGGATCTTTGCAGGGACTAAGAAAAAAATTGGGAAGATAGAAGGTTTCTGTATGGTTGCGTTTTACTTAGCGTATGCGGTGTACATCATAATAAGATGATGTTAAGGGCAAAATGATCTTTGAACGAAACATTATAGTAAGATAATGTTGAGAACAATATATTTTCGAACGAAACATTATTGGAGATATATGAGGGATAAGACAAATGATATTATTTTTAAAAATTTTTTTCACAGAATTTATAGCAGAGATGGGAGATAAAACGCAGCTTATGCTGATCGCTCTTACATCTAAGTACAAGTTAAGAGATATTATATGTGGAACGGCTATTGCCATCCTTGTACTAAATGGACTTGCTGTTCTTGCCGGCGGATTGGTTAGTGAATTGATTCCGGAATGGCTTATTAAAATGATCGCAGCATTTGCTTTTCTTTATTTTGCAGCATCAACGATCGCAGGGGATGAGGAAGAAGAGGAAGAAGGCAGCAGATCAAAGATTCAGTTTGCTCCACTTGCAGTATTTTGCACATTTTTTGTAGCAGAGCTTGGCGATAAGACACAGCTTACTGCCATTACTTTTGGTGCTAATGAAGGTATGAGTGCAGCATTTGTCGTATGGATCGGCTGTTCTTTGGGACTTTTTGCAGCAGATATTCTTGGAATGTTGATTGGCTATTTGTTAAAGAGCAAGGCACCGGATGGACTGCTGAATACACTTGCCGTTGCCATCTTCTCCGTATTTGGTGTATACACACTTTATCAGGGGCTAAAGCTGATAAGAGCAAGCGTTTATGCAATTCCGGTATTCCCGATCCTAATTGTGATAACGGTTATTTTTGCAGGTTTGTGTGGCTGGCTGTTTTACAGAAAAATGAAAAAGAAGGATGTAAACTAATCAAGAATAAGAAAAGCAGAAGATGCATTTGACATATGAGAAGTTAAATGTTAGTATACTGATAGAAAAGGTGCTACCGATAGACGGTTAGCCTTGATATAGTAAGTAGTGAAAATAACCGCTTAGTTTATCAGACTGGGGCGGTTATTTTTGTGTCTGATCATTGCTCTTAGAACCAACGGTATAACCAAGAGCAAAGCAAGTCATACATAAGCTGATAATGGCTATAAATAAATCCGTTGTAAGCATAAGCACAAAACCTCCTCGTAAGATCTCCTAATAGGACTTCTATGTAAACACAAGGCTATAACTCCTGTGGAGAAGGCTAACCGCCTACCGAATAGGGTAGCACAAATATTATTATAGCATACATATATTATGAGTATTCAGCCGAATGCCAGCTTGACGATGATCGGATTGGCGGCACCAGTTTCAACGGTGGTTGGAATCGTGCTGAATGTGAGCTTTTACCTGTGGTATAACCGAGGGGAAAGGAAAGAATAATTTGGACGCAAGTTATCGTTTTTTTCAAAATAGAGCGTGTGAATTTTTTCCATGTCATGCGGTAGAAGATGTGGAAAAGTTTAACTGTCTATTTTGCTATTGTCCGCTATATTTGCGGGAGAAATGTCTTGGAAATCCGTCTTATCTGGTTGATGGGCGAGGATGTAAGATCAAGGACTGTAGTAATTGTACGGTAGTGCATCGACCGGAGATGTATGATGAGATCATGCATCAGCTTAGCAGACAAGATCAAGTGTTGGAGTTATCGATTCGCAGTTTTTGGAATGAAATTTTAGAGCGGATGGCAGAGATTGCCGGATGGCATCAAATGGACGAGGAGATGAAAAGGGAGCATCGTTCGACAGCGGTGAGTGCGGTCACTAATCTGTTGCAAAAACATAAATATTTGTATCGGGTAGAAGTGATGTTGCAGCCATTTGATAAGTCTTGTGTGCAGAATGGCTGGTTTCAGTTTGGCGGACAGGAGATCCGATGCAATGTGTTAGAGCGGATCGATCGCAGCCAAGTGGAAAATGGCTATATCTATGCATTTCATGCACCGGATATCAATGTAGACGAGGGAGAGTCGCTGCTTGCTAAATATTATTTGGAAGTATTTCAGATTGCCTGTATGGATGTCTGTAGACAACAGATACAGGACTATTTGGAACGTAAACACAGTGTCCTTCAGAAACAATACTGCAGTCCGTCTTTTGGACCAGGATATTATGGAATGGACATTGATGCAGTTCCTAAATTAATCTCATTTCTTGAGGCTGATACAGTTGGCGTGAAGTGGCAGGAGGATAAGTTGTATCCAATCATGAGTTTGGTTGGGGTGTATCTGATCAGTAAGGGCGAACTGTTAGCTGAATGCAAGGACTGTGCCGGTTGTTTGGGCCAGGCGGGTGGCTGCCAGTATTGTATGAATCGATAAGAGCATCCATGCAGGATACGACAAGGATCAGCTATCTTTCAATGTTGGAGAAAATTTGGGGAAAATTGGAGTGACTTATCATGAGTGAAATTACGATAAGAACAGCAAGGCTTGACGATGCGTCCAAGCTGGTTAGCATATATCGGTATTATGTAGAGAAAACAGCGATCACCTTTGAATATGAAGTGCCTACGGTAGCAGAGTTTCGACGCCGCATGGGAACTACGATGCAGAAGTATCCGTATCTGGTGATTGAGGAAGATGGTGTCATACAAGGGTATGCTTATGCAGGAGCGTTTAATCCAAGAGAGGCATATGATTGGTCGAGTGAACTCACGATTTATATGTCGCATACAGCGAGAAAAGGCGGTTTGGGCCGCAGGTTGTATGAAGCATTGGTAGATCAGCTGCGCAGTATGGGGATTCTTAATGTATACGCCTGCATCGGCTATCCGCAGCAGGAAGATGAATATCTGACAAAAAACAGTGAGCAGTTCCATAGACATCTTGGATTTGAGACGGTAGGAACTTTTCATCATTGTGGTTATAAATTTGGCCGTTGGTATGATATGATCTGGATGGAAAAGATGATTGGATCGCATGATTCGGTACAACAATCCGTGCTTTTTCCAGAGAGAAAAGCGTATACGATCACAGAGATTGTAGAGGATGATTTTGGCTGTGAGGGAAGACCGGAGGGAGCAGAACCGATGGTGACCGTATCTTTGGACAGCGATCATGGAGTCTGGGGCAAAGTACGCATTGCAGATGCTTATTTGTACGAACACCATTTGGATGTCGGCTCTGTTGTTCATACTACCGAAATGTTTTTAGATAGCATTTCCGTTCGTCCGTGATCCGGTAGCTTTCCACTGCCTTTTGGATGGTTTTGTGATGCACCCATGCAGGGAGGATACGTTTTTCAATATAAGGAATTGTCGCATCCCATTGCTTTGCCAGTGCAGTGGCGAGATACCATGCGATCATCATGTTGACATAGTATTCATCGGATGTGGTATCGGTGACAAGTTTGAGATATTCCGGACGAAAATCTTCGTCCAAGTAAAAACGCATTAACATTTCCATACCATACCGGATGGTGTAAGTATGAGTGGAATGAATCCATTCTTTGATGTGTTCGAGAAGAACTTCTTTATTTTTGGCAAAACATTTGGGCGCAGGCAGATCGCAAGTTGCCCAGTTATCAATATAGGGCAGAAAGCGTTCGATTTCTTTCAAACAATTCTCAAAGTCTTTGATATTTGCTACGAGCATCATATGGAGATTGTTTTCTTCGTAATAATGATGCGGAAGCTTATGAAGAAACTGTGCGGACTCTTCCTGTGCGGCAAAATCTTTTGCAAATTTGCGTAGAATGGGCGTTCGAATCCCGATGATCGTTCCTTTGTCTATACCCGGCAGCAGCTTGGCATGAAAATCCCGATATTTTAAGTCTTGTAAATTAAATAATTGTTGTTGTAAAGCCGTCATAATATGCTGTTGTTCCTTTCTCTATATTCCGTAATGTTTCATAATTATATGTCACTATTGCAATGGAGTGTTTCCGATAGCAGTGTATCAGATAGCAGTTATTTTGTAAAAGGTCTATGTAAAATATTACTTGACCTGTCGTAGTAATTATGATATGCTCTATCTACGACAGACGTACTACGACAGTCGTGGTATGACGGAGAGGAGGCAGAAATTTGATCAGCAGTGATGTCATTCGCGGATACAATGATACGATCATTTTGTATCTCCTTCAGCAGAATCCTTCGTATGGCTATGAGATTTCTAAACAGATTCGGACGATTTCCGAGGAAAAGTATATTATCAAAGAGACAACGTTGTATTCAGCATTTACCCGCATGGAGAAAAACGGATACATCGAATCTTTTTCCGGAAATGAGACAAATGGAAAGCGGCGGACCTATTACCGAGTGACGCCAGAGGGAATGGCGTATTACAAAGAAAAATGCAAGGAATGGGAAGTGACGAAGGAAGTCATTGACAAATTTATTGTCAGGAAAGGATGAAGTAGAACATGGAGGCAATTAGGGAATATTTACATAATATGTTCTTGAATCTACCGGAGACGCCGCAGGTATTGCGTGCGAAAGCGGAATTGATGGAGATGATGGAAGATAAATATGAAGAATTAATGCAGGAAGGAATGTCAGAGAAAGAGGCTGTGGGAACGGTAATCTCGGAATTTGGCAATCTGGATGAACTTGCGGAGGAGTTAGGAATTGACGGTTTTGTGAATCAGGAGCAGACGCAGTCAGAGACAAGGGAAAACTCCACTACAGATGACACAAGCAGACAATCCGATTCCCGTTGGGGACTAGAAGAGGTGCGGAGGTATCTTTCGGATGGACGAAAGCATGCACGAATGATTGCTTTTGGAGTAATGCTTTGTATTTGGAGTCCGCTTTTGTCAAGTGTTAGTGATGGTGCAGTGGAAGAGGGGTACATAACGAATATCCTATCAGACGCTATGGATGGTTCCTTATTCCTGTTCGTGGGAATTGCGGTGCTGTTGTTTATTATGGCCTCCAATTGTCATAAACGTTATGCGAAGATCAAACATTTTACCATAAATCTGGATGAGCAGGCGGTTTCTTATCTAATGATACGGGGAAAAAAGGACGAAAACAAGCGGTTTGTTTTGTTGTGCTTGGGCGTACCGTTGTGTGTGTTCAGTGTGATACCTTCTATGTTTTCTGATTATATAGACAATGCACTGATACAGGAAATAATGGATAGCAGCGTTTTATTCATTGTGGGAATAGCGGTATATTGTTTTGTATATGGTGGCAGTGTGAAAAATCGTTACAAAGACTTGTCCAAGGCTGTAAAAAATCATGCAGGAGCATATCAGACCGGTGGAAAGAATTATTATGGAGCAGGTACACAGCCGCTATTTGAGAAAAAACGTTTTCCTGTCGGAGTCTTTCTTAGCGTACTTCTGATTACAACGGCAATACTTGCTGTGGTTTCTGATTTCTCAAACACTGTGTACCAAAATGCGGACAGACAACAAGAAGATTTTACACAGATATTGAAAAAAATTTCTTCCACAGATAAGATTCGTGCCATTGATGTGGAAGAAAATGCAGGGAAGATTGCTATCGAGGTTGATGATGATATTACAAAGCCCGATATACATTATGATGGCAAAAGCAATAAGCAGCCTCAGATATCTTATAAAGATGGTAAGCTTACCGTAAAAAGTAAGTCCACAGGATCGTTTCATTTGTTTTCGCAGCGTACTTGGAAGCGCAGTTATTCTATGACGATCAAGATTCCGGCGGCGATGTATGATCATGGAAAGCTTGCAGTAAATATGTCTGCAGGGGATATTCATTTGACAGGACTTACCGGTGGTGAAGCAAGTGTTAGTGTGGATGCCGGTAATGTCCAAGTGAAGGATTGCAGTTTGGATCGCATAGAGGTTGAGGCAGATGCCGGGAATGTTGATATGAAGGGCAGTCATATATATGATGTAAATGTAGACATTGATGCCGGTAATTTTAAGATGGATTTTGACGGACCACAGGAGGCATATGCATATGACTTAAGTGCTGATCTAGGACTCATTTCGGTCGGTCAAAATAAAAACAGTGGTGTTAGCAATGAATATACGGCACAAAAGGATCAGCAGATAGAGGGATATGAATCCTATCAGCAGATAAAAGCCGATGTAGATATGGGAAATATTACGATCAAGACAGAGTAGAGGAGGAAGAGACTATGAACAAAGATAATTTATTTTGGGGTGTTGTATTTTTAATGGCAGCGATTTATATTTTAATGCGGAGTGTTGGGATGGCACCGGATGTTAGTATTGTACGGATCATCATTGGACTGCTTTGTATTACCGGATTTATAAAAGCTGCGATCGATCTGGAATTTGGTGGGATGCTGTTTTCGCTGGCAATTTTATTTATTGTTTTTCGTCGTTATATAGGATTGGAAAGCATGTCTTCATGGTCGATCCTGATGGCGGCATTATTTGGAACGATAGGATTAAATATGCTTTTTGGAGATCATGCCTCTGCATATCGTAACCGCAAAAGAGCAAAACGTTATGGAGAGCAGTTTGAGCGGCAGCAGGAGCAGTATGAGGGACAGATGGGCGAAAATACGGACACTTCCGGAGCGAGCCAAGGCTTTTACGATTCAAATATGCAAGGGGAACATATTGTACTGAGTGGATTGTTTAATGGAACGAAAAAGAATCTGCAGTCTGCAAATTTCAAAAGTGCGCTTGTGGATTGTACCTTCTGTGGAATGGAAGTGAATATGACAGGAGTGAATATTCCTTCCGGCACAGCGGTGATCACGCTGGATATTCATTTTGCAGGAGTGAATTTCTATATTCCTGCAGATTGGAATATCGTGGATCAAACCGGCTGTACCTTTGGAGGGTTGAAAGAGCAGCAGGCTGCGGCGCCAACGGTAGGACCGACCATTATTTTCGAAGGCAAGATCACTTTTGGCGGTGTTGAGATCTATCGCGTTTAGGCATAATGATAACGCCCACGCATTGTAAATAATAGCATCAGAGTGACACAGAGTGTGAGTAGTTCAGCTGCATTGATAGACCACCAGATGCCCATGATGCCAAAGAGCAGAGGAAGCAGCAGTACAGCTGCGATCTGAAAGATCAGCGTGCGCAGGAACGAGATCAAGGCGGATAATGGACCGTTATTTAAAGCCGTAAAGAATGAGGAGCCAAAAATATTAAATCCATTGATCAGATAGACGAGGCAGCAGATGCGGAAACCGGTCTGGGTCATTGCGTGAAGTTTGGCGTCATAACCAACAAAAAGTTTGGTGATATAAGGTGCTAATAATTCTGCCGCACCGACTAATGCAATGCCCCATACGGCGATCAAAGATATGCTTTTTCGAAATATATTTTTAAGCTCTTGGTGATTTGCAGCACCATAATGATAACTGATGATCGGAGCACTTCCAATGGAGTAACCAAGGAACGTGGATATAAATATGAAATTGACATACATAATTGCGCCATAGGAAGCGACACCATTTTCACCGGCATAATTCATAAGCTGTAAGTTGAACAGAGAGCTTACGATAGAGTTGGATACATTGGTCATCAATTCGGAGGAGCCGTTTAGACAGGTTTGGAGAAGTACTCTGCCATGAAATTTTGTTTTGCCAAGATGCAGTAAGCTTGAATTTTTACGGCTGAAATAAAATATTGGAAAAATACCACCAATAAATTCACCACATACAGTAGCAATGGCGGCTCCGGCGATTCCCCAATGAAATACAGCAATAAACAAAAAGTCAAGAACCATATTTGTGACTCCGGCACTGATGATCACATACAATCCAAGTTTTGGTTTGCCGGCAGTCACAAAAAAGCTTTGAAAAACATTTTGCATCATAAAAGCGGTCATGGAAATAAAAGAGATACGACCATATAAAGTGCAATTCTTAAGCAGCTCACCGTGTGCACCGAGCATGCGTGCGATAGCCGGGGTAAAGATGATACCGAGCAGCGATAAAATAAGGCCGCCAATGGCAGTGGCATATACCAGAAGAGAAAAGTATTCGATGGCTTTCTCTTCTTTTTGCTCGCCCAGTGTTTTGGCAACAATGGCACTGCCGCCGGTTCCCATCATAAAGCCTAATGCTGAAATTCCCATAATAAATGGCATGATCAGATTGATAGCGGCTAAGGCTGTTTTACCAACAAAATTAGATACAAACAATCCGTCAACAACGCTGTATATGGATGTAAATATCATCATTACGATAGATGGAAATACGAATCGCAATAATTTTTTATACGTAAAATGTTCCGATAATGAAATACTCATACACAACTCCTTCCCCAGTAGCGTTCGATGACATCTTGATGGAGATCTTCACCAATAATGATGAGGATTGCCTGTCCGTTTGGGACGGGCGTAAGCACCGTCTGCTTTTTGGTGGCATTTACCGACAGCCAGCTTCCATCAGGAAGCTGTTGAAATCCTTTAATGCGGAAAATGTTACCACAGTTCGGATCTTGAAATAATTTTTGGCAGGATTCTTCTAGAAATTCTGCTGTAAAGTCCATATTCATGAAATAGAGACTGTCATAGGATTTGTCGGTGTCAAACCATAATTTGGTATACTCGGCATTATGCCAGCCGGAAGTCATGATCGCTTTGTAATCAGAATCGTTTAACTGATCCAGTGGCTTGTCGATGATAACTTGTTTTGGTAATGTTTGTATTTTGATTTCATGATAGGTGTCAAAAAGATAATTCTTCATAGCCATTACCTGTGCGTCATTCGCATCATCCATGTGGCTGAAAATGATGGTTCCGGCTTCGGATGCTTGCGAAGCGAGCAGATAACGTGATGTTTCGGAGAGAGGGAGTGGCTGGGAAACATCCACAATAGTAATAACATTACCAATGGTATACCAGCGTTCCAACGGATCTTCGTGCAATACGTCAAAAAATTCATCCATATCAAAAATGCCGGACGGCTCCACTAAAATGCGGTCATAGCCGCACATTCCCATTGCGATCAATTTTGTTTTGAAACGGCGTTTGTGGCAGTCTGCATCGCAGCCTCCTGCAACCATTTCCAATGTGCAATGTTCTCCTAAAATGTCCTGAAGCAGCATGGCGTCCACATTGACTGCACCATGGTCATTTTCCAATATACCAATATTTAAGCCCTGCTCCATCAGGTGAGTTGCATATTTTCGAATAAACGTAGTCTTGCCTGCACCAAGAAATCCCGTGATCAAATCAATAGTAATCATAGCAGCCTCCTTTTTGCAATATTGTAACATATAGGAGATGGTATTGACAGATGTTTTGAAATATCAGATAATAAATAGAAGAATGGGGGGATGTAGATCGTGGCAAAGAAAAAAAAGTCCAAAAAAGAAAAACAATCAGTGGCAGTAAATAAAGACGCTGCAATTTCAAGATTTCGTAATCGGATTATGAGTGATGAGACAGTGAAATATATTTATTCTGAAAAAGAATCAATACTTCATGATAAGCATTGTTTGTATGCCAAAGAGATCCCGGATAGTGATTTGTTTTATGAAAAGCAGTATTTGCCATCTATGAAACAGTGCCCAAAGTGTGCATTGCGTGCATATATCAGTTCGGGTGCTAAAGACAGTCAGAATATATCCATGTATTTGAAACTATTTAAACAGTTTCAGATCAAACTAAAACAAATACGTCATATGTATATTGATTGTGGAATGCAGACGGAGGCCTTTCCGAATATGATGATGGTATGGGATCGCGAAGATGCTTGGAAGATACAATCGATCCGAGGAAGAGGGCAGGTGTGTCTATATCATAATAATTATCATATCAATGAAGAAGGTAAGCGGGTTTTTGACAAGGGATTTCACATTCAAAGCGAATATTTAAGCAGGACAACCATTGATAAGGCGTTGGAAGCGATAGAAACATATTCTTATTCGAAACACCGTAGTGCAGCAAAAGTGAATAGTAAGCTTACGAATGGATCTGACAAAGGAGCAGCAGGTTTTGCAGCAAATAAACGTGTAAAAGGGCTGTTAGAGAAAGTACGGGGGTGGTTCGCTGCTTGGAACACAAAGGAAACGGAGGAACACTTGGGACTTCGGCTCGACAATTTCAAAATACCGTCCCGGGATGGCTATCCACATGATGGAGAGCGCTGCGTGTATATCTGGGAAGGCAGAGACGGCGAACGGAAGTGGCAAGTGGGTGCGTATGAATGGAGTAACCGTGCATTTACTGTGCAGTTTGGCAACAACCATTTTGTGACAGACAAGAATAAGGTGATCGCTTGGAAACGGATTGACAGTACACAAGGTATTATCGGTGACTGTGGCGAGAATCGGTACATTGGGGTTGACAAATGAGGAAAGTTCTAGTAACATAACAGCGTTATGTTGCGGCTGTGTCGGTGAAATAGTATTTTGACTGAGGATATGTGAATGGGGATTTCATGACAGAGCATAGAGTGATATGAGGAAATGGAGTTTGCGATGGGAACAGAGTCTGCATCACTAGAGACAAAGGTTCGCTTACAGCAGTGTGCAGTATGTGAATTTATGGAGAAAGGTTTTTTGAAAGCTTCTTTGCGGTCTATTTGCCGTGAGGCGGGAGTGACAACGGGGGCGTTGTACTTTTTCTTTCAAGATAAGGATGACCTGTTTGTTTCTTTAGTGGGTGATGTTTTACAGCAGATTCAGGGTATGATGCAGGAACATTTTGATAAAGAGCGTGTTGAGGCAGACGGGGACACCGCTGTTGATCTTGAAACTGGTGATTATTCAGAGGATGAGGCGGTTTCAAAAATGATCATTCATGCACTTTATGAGCAGCGTGACAGTGCATTGCTGTTATTGACAAGATCCCAGGGGTCGTCGTTGGAAGGTGCGGTTGACGAATTGATTCGGGTAGTTACGATTCATTATCGTATGCTGGCGGATGTGATGACGGAGAAGTTAGGCATGGAATCGTTGGAGGAATCTTTCGTACATTGGATATCCCATATGCAGATCGATACATTTATTTATATGATCACGCATATTGAGAAAGAGGAAGAAGCACTTCGTTATATCCAGCAGGCGACACATTATATGGTGAATGGCTGGTATGGAATGTTCCGCAGTTTGGGCAATGACCGTACCTGATATACGGTCAGAAAATACTGTTGGAAAATGTTGATGAAATAAGGTTACTATAGGAGCTGTTTCAGAGATAGCTCCTTAAAAATAACAGACAACATAACAGCGTTATGTTAAGGCGAGTGCAAGTTGCACGGAGTAGATTGGAGGATGCAATGTATATTGAAGTAAAGGATCTGAAAAAAAGTTATGGCACCGGTGATAGTAAAGTGCAGGTGCTGCGTGGCGTTACAACGGAAGTGGAGCAAGGGAAAATGTGCGTTATTCAAGGAACGAGTGGTTCTGGTAAATCCACGTTATTGAACTGTATTGGGGGACTGGATACGATCGACTCAGGATCTGTTGTTGTCAATGGTACGCAGATTGCAGGCATGGCACAGGATGCTTTGGCAGAGTATCGCCGTGCTAATTTAGGATTTATCTTTCAGTTCTATAATCTGGTGCCAAACCTGACGGTTCGTGAGAACATTCAGGTTTGTCAGTACTTGACAAAACAGCCATTAGATATGGATGATCTGCTTGAAACTCTCGGATTATCGGAGCATCAGGATAAATTTCCTTCACAGCTTTCGGGTGGACAGCAGCAACGGTGTGCGATTGCACGTGCTCTGATCAAAAATCCGGCATTGCTGTTATGTGATGAACCAACGGGAGCACTGGACTCGAATACCTCTAGAGATATTTTGGTGTTATTAGAGCAGATCAATCAAAAATATGGAACAACAATGCTTATTGTCACGCATAATAATTCAATCAAAAATATGGTACATCAGGTTATTCGGATTAAAGATGGCATGATCCGAGAGTGTTATGAAAATGAAACACGAGTACCGGCAGCAGAATTGGAAGATCTTTAATATAGCAAAGGAAAGGCAAGGTTATTGTTATGCAGACAATATTACGAAAAAGAGTATTGCGTGATCTGAAAGAGAATTTGTTTCGTTATCTTGCGTTGGGGATATTGATACTTGTCAGTATGTATCTTATTGTAAGTATGTTAGGTGCGGCAGAAACGATCATTCAGGGCGGAGAGTACTTTGAAAAACAACAGAATGTTGAGGTGGGACAGTTTACGGTGTTTGTTCCATTGAATAAGACACAGATTGGAGAATTAAAACGTAAAGGAGTACAGTTAGAAAATACCTTTTATATGGATTTTTCCGTGAAAGATGACAGTACACTTCGTATCTTTAAGGATAGAACAGCGATCGATAAAGTATATGTAGAAAAGGGACATAAGGCACACAAATCCAACGAATTGGTGTTGGAAAAAAGATATTGCGAGACGAAAAAACTTCATGTGGGCGATACGATTCAGATCGCCGATAAATCTTTCACGGTGACAGGAATCGGCTGTGCACCGGATTACAATTCTGTGTTAAAAAGTATTAGTGATAGTACGGTAGACAGCAAACAGTTTGGCGTTGCGTTTTTAACAGCGGAAGGCTATCAGAGTTTATTAGACAGCGGCAAGAGTGCGAAAACGGAAGAGTATGTATACGCGTATCGTTTGTCGAGGGGGATGACGGATAAAAAACTCAAGGAGATACTCAATGAATATAAGGTAGATGCCTCTGATATTAATGATACGTACTTCCAAGAGTATTGGAAACATACCGGCAAGAAGAAAGATGATCTGCAAGACGGTATTAAGAAGTTAAATGATGGCGCAGTGACACTGCGGAATGGTTTGTCGAAGCTTTCGGATCATAAGGATGATCTGCAAAAGGGAGCATCACAGGTATTTGATGCGTATTTACAACAGGCATCGGATGCTCTGCAGGAATATGGACTGCAGGGAACTCTTACGGAGGATAATTACCGTACAAAATTAGAAAACATGTACCAAAAGTCGGACAATGCGCTGTTTCGCTTAGAGTTGTCTTCAGTGAAAGAACAGTTGATCGGTCTTCAGGCGTATAAGGATGGAGTAGATGAATATACAGAGGGGGTGTCAAAAGCCTCCAAGGGAGCTGGAAAGTTACAAAAGGGAACGAACAAATTAAAGAATAAGACGGATGATATCATTGATGAATATTTTTCGTTTGATCTGAGTAATTTGACGCAGTTTTTGAAAGCGTCGGACAATCCGCGTATTAGTGCTGCAGCAGAAGATCAAGTGATCAACAAATATGCCGGTCTGGTTGCCGGAGTCATAATTATTATATTATTTGCCTATGTGATTTCCGTCTTTGTTGTGCATGGTATTGAGCGGGAAAGCAGTGTTATTGGAGCATTATATGCACTTGGTGTCAAAAGAAATGATCTCCTGCGTCATTATTTGACACTGCCGGTCTGCGTGACAATGTTATTTAGCGTGCTTGGCACAGTAATTGGCTATTCTCCAATCGGTGTACAGACCCAGATGGCAGATTCTTATGCGTATTTTTCAATTAAGCAGATGTCACCTGTTTATGCGCCATATATTTTGGTCTATGCGCTGGTGATGCCGGGAGTGATGGCAGCGATCGTCAACTGGTTTGTGATCCGTGGAAAGCTTTCCAGACCGGTATTATCCCTGATGCGTAAAGAAGCCAAGGAACCACCGGTGCGAAAGGTGCAGATCCATCGGTTAGGTTTTGTTGGAACATTTCGTTTGCGTCAGATGCTGCGTGAACTGAGAACCGGTTTGACGGTTGTTTTTGGTTTGTTTATCTGTATGTTGATCACAATGCTGGCGCTCGATTGCTATGTTATGTGTGAGAATGTAAATGTTGAGAGCAAACGAGATACGAAATTCTCCTATATGTATACCTATAAGTATCCGGATGAAAAAGTTCCGGCACACGGGACACCGGGATTTGCGAAGAGTCTTAAGCGTGAAATGTATGGTAATAATCTGGATGTTACACTGTTAGGTATTACGAAGGATAACCCATACTTTGATGCGAAGGTCACGAAATCGGCGAATAGGGTGATTTTATCCAGTGCTGCCGCTGAAAAATATCAGCTTGGAAAAGGTGACAAGATCATTCTGACAGATGAAGAGGAAGAAAGAGATTATGCCTTTACGGTAGATGGAGTTACAAATTATTCTGCCGGTTTATATGTGTTTATGAATATAGAGAGCATGCGGGAACTATTTGGTCAGGAGGATACCTACTTTAATGTGGTCTTTTCAGATCGCGAATTATCCATTCCTTCCGGCAAGTTGTATTCGATCCTATCCCGCCAAGAGATTGAAAAATCATCAGAGATTTTTGTAAAAATGATGATGAACATGATCTATACATTGTTGATCGTTTCGGCGGTAATCTTTTGTGTGGTAATGTATTTGATGATGAAAGTGATGATCGACCGGTCTGCGTTCGGCATCTCGCTTGTCAAAATATTTGGCTATCGTATGAAAGAAATTCGCAAACTGTATCTTAATGGAAACTTTTATGTGATCGCTGTTGGAACGGCAGTCTGCATTCCGTTGGCGAAGGTTGTGATGGATGCGATGTATCCGTTGATGGTAAGCAATGTAGCGAGTGGCTGTAATATACATTTTGGATGGCAGATCTATGTAGGATTATATGTATGCGTAATAGCATTGTATTTTGTCATCAATCATTTTTTGGTAAGACATCTGCAAAAGATCGAGCCGGCAGAAGTCCTCAAAAACCGCGAGTGATCTTTTTGGAAGGTGCGTTGTTGTATTAAGTGCCAAAGTAAGGTAAAATGTAAAGAGGAATTTACAATCGCACTGTGTCTGGAAAGGAGCAGCGGCTTGGACAATAAGAAAATGATGATGGACAAACAGATGGCAGAGGGAACTGCATTGCATCAGGCAATCCTTCTTGCCGGAATGGCACATAAGGGACAATTGCGCAAGGGGACAGCGTTAGATTATCTGGTGCATCCGATGGAGGTGTTAGAAATATTATCTTCCATGCATGCCGATATTAATCTGCGAATTGCGGGGGTGCTGCATGACACATTAGAGGATACAAAACTATCCGCGATACAGATTAGAGAGCAGTTTGGGGATGATGTAGCTGATCTTGTGGTTGAACATACCGAAAATAAGGAGAGATCATGGAAAGAACGCAAACAGGAACATATTAGAAAGTTGTATCACGGTTCTACGAGACATCGGATGTTGGTGCTTGCGGACAGTTTATCGAATCTGCGCAGTATGGCGGCAGATTATAAAGTGGAGGGGAACGATCTTTGGAAGCGATTTCGTGCACCAAAGGATGAACAGAATTGGTATTATCACGGAATGCGGCGCGGTATGGCTGATCTTGAGGCGCTGCCGGAGACGCAGGGGGCATATTTAGAAATGACGGCGTTGTGCTATCAGGTGTTCGGTGACGAAATCACACTGTAAAGAAGAGGCGAAACAATTAGGCGTTTAGTGGTGGAATCGCCCGATGCAGCAATTAGGTGTTAAGTGGTGGAATCGTCAGATTATGCGAGCAGGTGCCTTGCGGTAAGATAACAGAGCAGTGCCATAAATGCCTGACTGAGTATTGTGCCATAGATGTATGCCATAATGCCGAAATGCGGAACAAGTGCAACGAGACAAAAAAGTTTCATGCTCTGGCTTACGCAGGTGATCAAAAAAGTATCTTTGGTTTTGCCCAGCCCATTGATAATGCTTGTAAGCGTTGTTGACATATAGAGAAATGGGCATAATAGCGAGAACAGGCATAAGAATTCTCCGGCAGTCTGATCGTGAAAACAAAAATCGCCGAGGAAATTGCCAAAAATCATGAAAAAGGCGGTGCAGGCAGCACCCAGTAACAGACTGTATTTGTTGGAAGTGGAAAAATAGCGGTGTACCTTTGCGTGGTCACCGTCGGAGGAAGAGGTTGCAACAGCAGGAAGCAGCATTAATGCGATGGCATTTGTAATACTGGATGGAAACAGGATAAATGGCATGACCATGCCGGATATGATTCCATAAATACTCAAGGCTTCCTTTGTGGAACAGCCGTATTGACGCAGCGCGGCAGCGATAAAAACAGATTCTGCACTGTGCAGCAAAGCGATGACCAGTTTGGTGCCGGTCAGACTGGTACTTAATGAAAGCAATGGAACTGAATAATGGCGTAAGCCGTGTCGAAAGGAGGACAGAGCATTTGCTTTGTCCTTTTTTGGCTGATGCATATATTTATACACATTATAGACAGCGGAGACAATTTCACCAACGACGATTCCCCATACCGCAATGATGCAGTTATGTTCAGCACTGCCCGGAAAGATGATGAGCAGTATAAAAACGAATGACAGACGACTGATCTGCTCGACGATCTGCGTTATAGAAGGAACGGTGGCGTTTTGTATGCCGTAGTAATATCCATTAATGCAGGCACCAACGCCACAAAAGGGAAACAGCATGCACATAATCTGCAAATAAGGTGCACACTCCGGTGCCATAATGAAACGTGCAGCGATCCAATCTGCTTTTGTGTATACCCAAAAAGTGAGGCTGCCGGCAAGCAGAAAGGAGAGGATACACCCAAGCAGTAATATAGCTCGACAATTTTGTTCGATTGTATTTTGGGAAGTTGTCAGACCTTTCGCAGTAGGAGAGTCAGAAGAACATAGTTTAGAACGTTTGCCTTGTTCTGCAGCAATTAATTGGGAAACAGCTGTTTGAACACCGGCGCCATAGATTGAGGAGCAGATCGCAAATATCGGAAAGATCAGTTGATAACTTCCGAGTACAGCAGCTCCCAATTTGTCAGCAAGAAAAATACGATAAAAAAATCCCAAAATACGGGTTATAAATCCCGCAACAGTAAGCAATAGTGTCCCTTGGATGATACGGCTTTTCAATAAATTCATGTATTCCTCCGTTGGAAGTTTGCGTTCGCAGCAAAAATATTTCTTTGGGTCGTTATCAATATATGAAATGTTTCATAAAATATTAGTATAATTTACGTGGACAGAAACGGAGATTACAATGATTTATCTGGATCATGGTGCAACAACGGCGGTTCTACCGGAAGTCGTAGAAGCGATGACGCCGTATTTTATGGAGTATTATGGGAATCCATCAGGACATTATGAATATGGGGAGACAAGCAAGAAAGCAATTGAACAGGTACGAAGAACGATCGCAGACAGTCTTGGAGCACAGCCGGAGGAAATTTATTTTACGGCGGGAGGTACGGAGAGTGATAACTGGGCGCTTCACGGAATGGCAGACTTTCATCCGGGAGGGCATATTATTACTACTCAGATCGAGCATCATGCCATACTTCATACTTGTGAGTATTTGGAGAAAAAGGGAATGCGGGTGACATATCTGCCGGTAGATGAGAAAGGGATGATCTCATTGGATCAGTTGGAGGATGCGATCTGTGAGGAGACTTGTATGATCTCTGTGATGTTTGCGAACAATGAGATTGGCACAATACAGCCGATTGATGATATTGGAAAGATCGCGACCAAGTATAATATATGTTTTCACACGGACGCAGTACAGGCATATATGCATTTAAGGATCAATGTGCATGACATGGCAATCTCTATGCTCAGTGCAAGCGCACATAAGTTTGGCGGTCCCAAAGGGGTTGGTTTTTTGTATATCAGGAAAGATCAGCCTATTAGAGCGTTTATGCACGGCGGAAGTCAGGAACGGCATATGAGGAGTGGTACGGAGAATGTACCCGGTATTGCAGGGATGGGAAAAGCAGTCGAATTGGGGATGAAACATGGGAAAGAAGAGGCAGCCTATGTAAAAAAACTGCGAAATGATACGATAAAAAAATTGTTTCGGGAAATTCCGTATTTGCGCCTAAATGGGGATTTACATCATCGTTTGCCGGGGAATATAAATATTAGTTTTCAATTTGTGGAAGCACAGTCTCTTCTCGTTCTTTTAGATATGCAGGGGATCTGTGCTTCGGCAGGATCAGCATGTACTTCGGGGGATAAAGGAATATCCCACGTGCTGCAGGCAATCCATCTTCGTGAGGATCTGGCACGTGGGACATTACGGTTTACGTTAGGGGCAGATAATACGCCCGAAGAGATGGAGGAGTTGGTAAAGCAGTTGAAATTGCTTGTTAATGACCTCCGTTCTTTTTGAAAATTGATCAAGACAGCGGGATCATTCGTGGTTTGCGGTCTTTGAATTCCGTATAATAACGGAAACCGCATTGTGACAAAACTTCCGGAACTTGTTCAAAAGAATATCCTAAATGTTTTGCTTCGTGGGCGTCCGAACCGATCGATAGTATTTCGCCTCCTAACTCCAAATAGCGGGTTAGGATCTTTTCGTGAGGATTCGGATGTCCTAATCCATATTTCCAGCCTGCTGTGTTAATTTCTATGCCACGACCCTGATCGATCAGGAGCTGCAGTATTTCATCTATAATATCCATAAATTGATCGGTGCATTTTTCAAGATAAAAATCTTTGGCGGCAATATCATCACCGAGCTGTCGCATGGTTGGTGTATAGCGCAAAATATAGTCGAGATGTCCATATACGTCAAAGTCGAATCCGAGTTGCAGATTGTTTAATGTTGTTTCATAGTATTGACGGATTCCGTCAGCCTCTTCGTAGCCTTCCCAAAACGAATCATAATACGGATCCGTGTTGTCGACGAGATGGGTAGAGCCGATCACAAAATCAAAGTCATAGTTGTTGATCAAAGCGGATGCCTGTGGGAGGGCGGAATCTTTCAGCCCCAGCTCAACACCCTGTCTGATTTCCAAATTTGGAAATTTCGGCCGGATCTGCTGTAAGGCCACAATATAAGCCCTAGGATCAAATTCAAAGTTCATCCCATTGCCGAGATCCGGAAAATCATAATCCATATGATCGGTAATGCAGATGGAAGATAAACCGATTTCCACGGCTTGTGTGAGCATCTGTTCCAGAGGTTCCTCCGAATCGGAAGAAAAAACGGTGTGAACATGATTGTCTGATCGTATCATAATTAGTTCTTATACTCCTTTCATACTTCGCGAATACCGGTAATATCCGTTGATATTGTCATGGAATAATTTGTATAATATACCACAAATCCCGGTTTACTGCCGTTGGGTTTTTTGATGTGTTTCTTTTGGATATAATCAACCTCGGCTTTATCCTGACTGCTTGCCTTTGAAAAATGAGCAGCTAAGCGTGCTGCCTCCTCGAAAGTCTGATCAGGCAATTCTTTGCCTTCCGTTTTGACGATGACATGAGAACCGGCACTTGCTTTGGCATGGAACCACCAGTCATTTCCGGTAGCCAAATGGAAAGTCAGCTCATCATTTTGATAATTGTTTTTGCCAACATACATATCAAATCCATCGGAAGAGATAAAGTGCATCGGTTTGCTCTTTTCGCTGTGTTTAGCACCGCGCTTGCTATTGCTGTGCTTACGGATATAGCCGTATTCCGTTAGTTCGCGCTTTATATCAGCCAGATCGCTTTCCTGTCTGGCAATATCTAAGGCGTTACTGATCGATTCCAAATGTTCAATATCTTCTTTGGTTTCTGCAATCTGTACGGTCAAAGCTTCGTAAGTTCGTTTTTGTTTTGCATAGCGGTCGAAATAGCGCTTGGCATTTTCTAGCGCAGACTTTGTCTCATCGAGTGGGATCGTGACCGGTTCATTCGTATAATAATTGTCGCAGGTTAAAGATTTTTCGCCGCCTTGCAGCTCATACCCGTAGGTTGTCAACAACTCACCGTATATTTTGTATTTTTCGCGTTTTTGGGTGTCTTTTAACTGACGGCTTTGTAAGTCGTATTTTTTGGTGGCACGTTCCAATGCTGTCGTGGTGATACGCCTTAAATCCGAGGATTTTTGATGAATACGGGTCAGTATTTCTTTCGTTTCATAATAGGAACGAAGCATCGTGCTGACATCCGACAGGGCAGTACACTGATAGGATGCATCCTGTTCATAGCCGGTCAAATGGATGCTGGAAAATTCTACCGGCATATCGTTTTTAGTAATGATCGTCGGGGTGAAAGCATTTTCTTTTACCTGGTCAATGATCCGCATAACGTTACGGTACAGATGCAGCTGTTCCATTTCGGAGAGAGAATCTGTGCTTGTGCGGTCTGACAGGCTGGCACGATATAACATTTCCCCGGCAACGACCGGGCTGAGACCGGTAAGTGATGTATACAATGCTTTCACCGGAGTAACCGGCTTTGTCATGACCTGCTCCATAAATTGTTCTTCCGTTAGTGAGAGCGGGTCTAATTTATGCTGCGTATTTGGGATAAAGTAGGTTCGGCCGGGAAGTACTTCTCGGACAGAACTTACTAATAGTGATATATGTTTGATGCTGTCAATGATCGTATTATCTTCTTCACAGAAAATAATATTACTGTGTTTACCCATCAGTTCGACGTAGAGCTGCTTGGTACACAGATCCCCCATTTCGTTGAGGTGTTCTAAACGGAAGCGAAGAACACGTTCCAATCCAATCTGTTCGATCCCGACAATGCGGCAGTTATTTAAATGCTTGCGCAAAACCATACAAAAGGTGGGCGCCTGCAGTGGAGAAGTTTTATTGTCCTCTGTCAGATATATAAGCGGTAAACTGGGATTGACGGAAATTACGAGCATATGTTTGCTTCGGATCGTTTTACCGTCTGACCCTTCTTTACTTTGTTTGATCGTGAGCAGAAGTTCATCCTTTTCCGGTTGTGCGATCTTAGTGATCCGGCTGCCGGTTAAGATCTTGTTTAATTCGTTTGTGATATTTGCGATCACGATTCCATCTAAAGCCATAGTCTTTTCCATGCCTTTCTATTATCTTTTTAACTACTGACAGTATATTTAGAAATGGAAGAGAATGCAAGGTGAAAATAGGAATTTGTGATTTTTGTCGAAGTATGGTATACTGCTTGTTTGCGTAATGGATTGCGGAGAAAATGATGAGAAAGAGTGGTAAAAGAATTGATTCGTTTTATATATGTAATTGCCGGTAATCTTCATCGTGCCTGGATGATCCCGTTGATGGGTCATTATTCCAGACATCCGGAGAAGTATTCGGAACGATTTCGTTATGAATATAATAAACATGCGATCCGTTTGATGAATCATACCGGACGGATCTATACGCAAGCCTATGGAGCGGAAAATCTTCCAAAAGACGGGGGATATGTCATGTTCGCCAATCATCAGGGAAAATATGATGCACTTGGTATTATGCTGACGCATGAGGAGCCTTGTTCCGTAGTGATGGATGAAGCGCGCAGCAAGATGCCATTAGTAAAACAGTTTATTGATATGGTAGGCGGCAAAAGACTCTGCCTGCATGATCTGAGGCAGGCAGCAAGGGTTATCCGTGAGGTAAGTAAAGAAGTTGAGTACGGACGTAAATATATTATTTTCCCGGCAGGCGGTTACAGCCATCGCAATGGCAATCATGTGGATGTGTTTAAGGCGGGCAGCTTTAAGAGTGCCATGCGTGCGAAAGCACCGATTGTACCGGTTGCGCTGGTAGATTCGTGGAAAGTGTTTGATCTGTGGTCTTTGCGTAAAGTGAATACACAGGTATATTATTTGAAACCGATTCCTTACGAGGAATATCGGGATATGAAATCAGTAGAAGTTGCTAAGTTAGTATATGATCGCATTACAGCAGCGATCGCCTATGCGGAAAAACATCATCCGGAAATTGCGGTGATACAGTAAAGCTGATAGAGAAGTCGTGCAACATAAGGTGCATCGGCTTCTTTTATTTTTGAAGAGGATGCGATGGGAATGCTTTGTAGCAGGGTATCGTTTAAGTAGTAATTTTCATATCCGATAATATCTCCGGAGCGGATGGGAGCTTTGATGGAATGAGGCAGTTCATAGCAGATCCTGAGCGTATCAGCAGAGGTCATGAGTAACTTGGTGTCTCTGGCAGGAACACTTCGCCGTGGCTGCATAATATTAGATCGACCGCCGTGAACCGGGATTTTTTGGAGCATTGGTGTTTCGGTCAGTCTTACAAGTTTATAATTAGTAAAACCATAGTCCATGAGTTTTTTCGTGTCAGTCCATTTATATGTTTTATGAGGTGGCCAGCCACAGGCTAAGACGCTGGAGATTAAGGTGATATCGCCTCTTTTTGCAGCACCACAGAAACAATATCCGGCATTGCCGGTAAATCCGGTCTTGATGCCGATCGCGCCTGCATAATTTGTCAGAAAAGCATCGTGATTTGTTACGTGATATTGTTTGGTGTTTGTTCGGTTTGCAAAGGAATGGGCGGGAGTGCGGATGATCTTGCAGAAAGTCTGATTCTGCAGTGCATAGGATGCAATCAGGCACAGTTCTTTGGCGGTCGTATAATGTTCATCAGCATCCAAACCATTAGGGGTTACAAAGTGTGTGGAAGACAGACCGAGTTCTGCTGCTTTTTCGTTCATTTTGTCAGCGAAGGCTTCGGTGGAACCACTGACATGCTCTGCAATAGCAACTGCAGTGTCGTTATGAGATTCCAACAACAGGGAATACAATAGATCACGCAGCGTGAATTGTTCGCCGGACATGGCATTTAACTGAACATCCGGCATAGAAGCTGCATGTGCAGAAAACGTGATGGTATCTGACAGATCTGAAGATTCCAGTGCGATGAGAGCGGTCATGATCTTGGTAGTACTTGCCATGGGGAGTTTTTCGTCAGCATTTTTGGCAAAAAGAACCATACCGCTGTCAGCATCGATCAGGCAGGCTGCTTTAGCATTGAGAGAGGAAGGAAATTTGGTGGTGGTGTCTGTCACCCCCAGCTCACGTGCGGTATATTGGATGTTTTGCTGAACGATTTGTTTTGACCTGGGAGAATAGGCAGGAAGTGTGGCAAGCAGTTTGTTCAGCCCTGCGTCAAAGCATAGAGAAGACAAGCCGATACTTATGAGAAACAGTGAGAAACTGATGATTTTTTGGAGTTTTGCATACATAAAAAACACCTCAGCCGGGTTTGTATTAATCTTATGATATTCCGAAAAAAATATGAGAAAAAGGTTGCCTTTTTATCACAAAAGGGCTAGAATTATCATTGGTGTAAATTTTGTTTATACATGACTTTTTCGCCATGGCGAAATGAGTCAGATAAATATCAGAATATGGAGGGCTGAACATGAGTAACACAAATGCTTTATCAGCAAAAGACCGCATTGCGGGACTTGTTGATGAGAACAGTTTTGTTGAGATCGGTGCCGGTATCACCAAGAGAAGCACGGATTTTAACATGCAGGAGAAGTCAGTGCCATCTGATGGTGTCATCACAGGATATGGTTTGATCCAGAATAATCCGGTGTATGTATACAGTCAGGATGCATCCGCACTGAATGGAACAATTGGAGAGATGCACGCAAGAAAAATTGCACATATTTATGAGCTTGCCATGAAGACGGGAGTTCCTGTGATCGGCTTGATCGATTGTGCAGGAATGCGTTTACAGGAGGCAACAGATGCACTTGCAGGATTTGGTCAGATTTACCAGATGAAAGCAAAAGCATCTGGTGTAGTACCGCAGATCAGTGCAATCTTTGGCAATTGTGGTGGTGGTGTTGCAGTGATGGCTGCTATGAGTGATTTCACATTCATGGAGCAGAAAGAAGCCAAACTTTTTGTGAATTCTCCAAACACATTGGAGGGCAACTATACAGACAAGCTGGATACGGCATCTGCTGATTTCCAGAAGACAGCATCTACAGTGGATTTTGTGATCGAGGGTGAGGCTGAGGTCCTTGCAGCAGTGAGAGAGTTAGTTTCCATCCTGCCTGAGAATAACAATTCTGAAGCAGGTTCCGCAGAGTGTATGGACGATCTTAATCGTGATGTACCTGATTTTGCGGCAGAGGCAGCAGACCCTGCGGCAGCACTTGCAGATCTTGGCGATAACAACTTCTTCTTAGAGGTAAAGAGCGGCTATGCACAGGAAATGGTTACCGGTTTCTTATGCTTCGATGGAATGACTGTTGGTGCCGTTGCAAACCGTACTAAGAAATATGATGAAGAGGGTAAGGAAACTGCTTCATTTGAGGCAAGACTTACAACAGCAGGATGTGAGAAGGCAGCAGCTTTTGTAAAGACTTGTGATGCGTTCAACATTCCGGTACTTACCTTGACGAATGTAGAGGGTTATGCAACTTCTGTTGAAGAGGAGAAGACGATCGCAGCAGCAGCAGCTAAGCTTACGGCAGCATTTGCTGAGTCAGATGTACCAAAGGTAAATATGATCACAGGCAATGCCTATGGCAGTGCTTACATAACAATGAATTCCAAGCACATTGGCGCTGATATGGTATTTGCATTAAATGGAGCAAAGGTCGGTATGATGGACGCGAATGTTGCAGCAAAGATCATGTATGCAGATGATAAGGATGCGGATCTTGCAGAGAAGGCAGCCCAGTTCGCAGCTCAGTCCGGAACAGAGGCAGCAGCAGCCAGAGGTTATGTTGATTCTGTCATTGAGCCGGCAAGTGCCAGAAAGCAACTATTGTATGCTTTTGAGATGCTTTATAACAAATGTGAGTATCCGATTGGCAAGAAACATGGAACCATCTAAGTAAGGAGAGGCAATATGAAGAAGAAAGTGTCTTTGATTCTCTGCATTCTCACCTGTGCTTTGCTGGTAGCAGGCTGTAACGTCAGCTTGACGAAACAGAACAAAAATTTCAACGAAAAGAAGTTGGAAAAGCAAACAGATAAATATCTGCAGAAGTGGTTTACAACAGACCACAAAGGTCAGGTAGAGCAGTTAGAATCCGCAATTGAGTATTATGATGGAATGAAAGACAGTCTCAGTGAAGACGAATGGAATTCCTATTTAGAGCAGCGCAAGACAGCCAAAGAACAGATCAAAGAGTACAAAGAGGCTGTTAAGCAGAAAAAGAAGTTTGGTGACGAGATGGATAAAAAGATCTCTACAGACTTTACGGTAAGTTCTACTTCCGCAACAGTCAATGAGACCATCCGCACAACAAAAGGTAAGACATTCATCTATTCGGTATCTTATGACAAAGACGGTAATAAGACCGAAGAAAAGATTGATGAATATAAGACAATGGGAGCAAAGATGGCCAAGGCCGGCATAAATACGATCCTTAGTATGGCAATCGTATTTTGCGTATTGATCTTTATATCCCTGATCATTGCCTGCTTCAAGGTGATCGGTTGGGCTCAGAACCGCAAGAATGCTAAGCAGGTTGATAAGGCAAAGGCTCAGCTCGCTTCAGTAGAAACAGCACCGCAGCCGGTAGAGGAGAACCTCGTTGATGATCTGGAACTGGTTGCTGTGATCACTGCAGCCATTGCAGCAAGTGAAAATGCAAGCGCAGATGGATTGGTAGTTCGTTCTATCATTCGTCGCTAACACAAAAATAATTGGAGGACAAATCGATGAAAAATTATACAATTACTGTGAATGGTAACGTTTATGATGTAACAGTAGAAGAGGGTGCAGCAGGTGCAGCAACAAGCGCACCAAAGGCAGCAGCACCAAAAGCTGCAGCTCCGAAAGCAGCACCAAAGGCAGCAGGACAGGGTTCTGTTAAGGTGAATTCCCCGATGCCTGGTAAGATCCTTTCTGTAAAGACCAGCGTAGGTCAGGCAGTGAAAAAAGGCGAGGTTCTAATGATCCTTGAAGCTATGAAGATGGAGAACGAGGTGGTAGCACCGGAAGATGGAACTGTTGCCAGCATTGATGTAGCTGCGGGTGATTCTGTAGAAGCAGGAGTTGTACTTGCAACATTAAACTAGGAGGGATCTAACATTGGATTACGTAATTAACACGTTAGAGAACTTAGTAGGTCAGACTGCGTTTGCCAACTTAACGCTTGGCAATTATCTTATGATCTTAGTCGGCTGCTTGTTTCTCTATTTGGCGATTAAAAAAGAATATGAGCCATTGCTGTTAGTTCCTATTGCGTTTGGTATGATCCTGGTTAATATTTATCCGGATATCATGGCGAATCCAGAGGATACTTCAAACGGTGTTGGCGGTTTGTTACATTATTTTTACATTTTGGATGAGTGGAGTATCTTACCTTCCCTGATCTTCTTGGGAGTAGGAGCGATGACCGATTTTGGTCCGTTGATCGCAAATCCGATGAGTTTCCTGCTTGGTGCAGCAGCTCAGTTTGGTATTTTCTCCGCTTACCTGATTGCAATCTGGTTTGGCTTTTCTGATAAAGCTGCGGCTGCAATCTCTATCATTGGTGGTGCTGATGGCCCGACATCTATTTTCCTTTGCGGTAAATTGAAACAGACAGAATATATGGGACCGATCGCGGTTGCTGCATATTCTTACATGTCTTTGGTGCCAATTATCCAGCCACCGATCATGAAGTTATTTACTACGGAAAAAGAGCGTAAGATCAAGATGGAACAGCTTCGTCCGGTATCTAAATTGGAGAGAATCCTGTTCCCGATCATCGTTACGATCATTGTATGTTTGCTGCTTCCAACGACAGCACCACTGGTTGGTATGCTGATGCTCGGTAACCTTTTCAAAGAGTCCGGTGTTGTAAAGCAGTTGACAGAGACTGCAAGCAACGCATTGATGTACATCGTTGTTATTCTTCTTGGTACATCGGTAGGCGCATCTACCAGTGCAGAGGCATTCTTAAAAGTTACAACCTTAAAGATTGTTGCTCTTGGTTTGATCGCATTTGCAGTAGGTACCGCAGCAGGTGTATTGTTCGGTAAGTTGATGTGCCTGGTTACAAAGGGCAAGGTAAACCCATTGATCGGTTCTGCAGGTGTATCTGCTGTGCCGATGGCAGCGCGTGTATCGCAGAAGGTCGGTGCCGAAGCGGATCCAACCAACTTCCTGCTTATGCATGCAATGGGACCTAACGTTGCCGGAGTTATCGGTACGGCAGTTGCCGCCGGTGTATTTATGGCGATCTTTGGAATTTAACACTAGAAACATATAATTAGTCGCGAGAAGATCATATACAGCCCTTTGGCTGGCTGTATACATCTTCCGGCGCAGAAAAGAGGAGAACTATGGCAGAGAAGAAACCATTGAAGATTACGGAGACCGTACTTCGTGATGCGCATCAGTCTCTGATTGCTACTCGTATGACAACAGAGCAGATGCTTCCGATTGTTGATAAAATGGATAAGATTGGATACCATGCAGTAGAGTGCTGGGGTGGAGCTACATTTGATGCATCCCTTCGCTTTTTGAAAGAGGATCCATGGGAGAGACTTCGTAAGTTAAGAGACGGCTTTAAGAATACAAAGCTTCAGATGTTATTCCGTGGACAGAATATTCTTGGTTACAATCATTATGCAGATGATGTGGTAGAGTATTTTGTACAGAAATCTATCGCAAACGGTATTGATATTATCCGTATCTTTGACTGCTTGAATGACCTTCGCAACTTGGAGACAGCGGTAAAGGCTGCTAACAAAGAGAATGGTCATGCGCAGATCGCATTGTCTTATACATTGGGTGATGCATATACATTAGATTACTGGAAAGACATGGCTAAACGTATCGAGGATATGGGTGCAAAGTCACTTTGTATCAAAGATATGGCTGGTCTGCTTGTTCCGGCAAAGGCTACAGAGCTTGTACAGGCATTGAAAGAGTCTGTAGAGATTCCGATCGACCTGCATACACATTATACTTCCGGTGTGGCTTCTATGACTTATATGAAGGCAGTAGAGGCAGGCTGTGACATCATAGATACGGCGATCAGCCCATTCTCTATGGGAACCAGTCAGCCGGCAACAGAGGTTATGGTTGAGGCATTCAAGGGTACTGAGTATGATACCGGTCTGGATCAGACAAAACTTGCTGAGATTGCTGATTACTTCCGTCCAATGCGTGAAGATGCATTGAAGAGTGGTTTGATGAATACAAAAGTACTTGGCGTTAATATTCAGACACTTCGTTATCAGGTTCCTGGTGGAATGCTTAGTAACTTGGTATCCCAGTTGAAAGAGATGGGACAGGAAGATAAATATGAGCAGGTATTAGAGGAAGTGCCAAGAGTACGTAAAGATTTTGGTGAGCCTCCTTTGGTTACACCTTCTTCACAGATTGTTGGTACACAGGCGGTGCTTAACGTAGTATCCGGTGAGCGTTATAAGATGGTAACCAAAGAGTCTAAAAAGCTTCTGTCCGGTCAGTTTGGCCAGACAGTTAAGCCGTTTGATCCGGAAGTACAGAAGAAATGTATTGGCGATGAGAAGCCGATCACATGCCGTCCGGCAGATCTGATCAAGCCACAGCTTGCAGATATTGAGAAGGAAATGGCACAGTACAAGCAGCAGGATGAAGATGTGTTGTCTTATGCATTGTTCCCACAGGTTGCTACTGAGTTCTTCAAATACCGTGAGGCACAGCAGAATAAAGTAGATGCAAGTGCTGCAGACACAGAGACAAAGGCTTATCCGGTATAATTGATTTAAAAGATTAAAGTTGCGCTTGAGGTGATTTCTATCTGTGTAGGATAGAAATTGTCTCAAGCATTTTCTCTATACAGGACTTTTTATTCCTGAAGATCGAGAATATCAAATAATATTCCGTGGGGATGCGGTTGAAAATGGAGGATGGACACAATGGAAAGTAATGCGATAGAAGAGAGAGTTGAATTATCTATGCTGTATGACTTTTATGGTGCCTTGTTGAAAGAAAATCAGCAAAGAATGTTTGAAGCGTGCATCTTGGATGACTATGGTTACACAGAGATAGCGGAGGAAGAGGGGATTTCAAGACAGGGCGTATACGATGCGATCAAGCGTGCTTCGAAGCAATTACGGGAATATGAGCAGAAACTTGGCCTTGTGGCACGTTTTCAACGTCATAAGGCACAGGTAAAACAGGTACAGAAAGAATTGGAAGCCAAAGGTTTATCCGGTGATGAGGAGCAATGGAAGACGTTGTTCACGCTGTTAGAGGAGATCACATCGGAATAGGGATCACATATATCTGGCTGGGATTATATTAGAGCCCGGGATATAGATTTTAGTTATTGTGAGGATATGGTTGCATTAGCTGACATATTTTAGTATAGTTATTACAAAGCAGTTTGGCAGTAGGATTCTGTCAGCCTTTAAGTTTGTATCTGCTTTAGAATATACGGCAGATATGAAGCGTATGAAAATGATTGTTTTAAAAGAATAGGAGGGTGAAGTATGAAAAAAACATCAAGAGTATTAGCAATACTGTTAGCATTAGCACTTATTGTAGGGATGGGACCATTTAGTACGAAAGACGTTTCGGCGGCAACTGATGAGAGCTATATGTTAGAGGCATCCGGAGCAGCTACGGCAGGAGTGCCGATCGAGGCAACATTTACGATGCAGAGCAGTGGCGTGGCTCAGTTTGCAATTGCTGTAGCAACGCAATGTAATGTAACATATTCATTCCGTAATAGTGCGGGAGAGACAGTATATGGACCAAAGACTTTTTTGGAGTCAGATTCCCAGTGGAGTTCAACAGGAAGTTATCCTGCATTTGCATTTGCAGTGAATGTGCCGCAGGGAACATATACCATTTCTGTAACTTTTGATGTTGATCAGCTGGCTTATGCAGTTCTTGGACAGCCTGATCTGACATCTACGCCGACACCGACACCGAAGTTGGCTCCAACCATTGACTCTAAGACGTTGACGATCACAAAGGGATTTAAGGATCAAATAAAGATCTTAAATGCAGGTGGTGCTAGGATTACTTATAAGTCCAGCAACGCAAAGGTTGCAGCAGTGAACAGCAAGGGTAAGGTGACAGCTAAGAAGAAAGGTACAGCGACGATCACGGTAAAGACGTCTACCGGTTTTACGATTCCTTGCAAGGTAATTGTAAAAGATAATGTATATACGGTACGGAAAGTTGCTGTGAGTGCATTGCCGGCAGGAAGTTTTGGTGTGAATGTATATAAGATGTCTTATGACAAGAAAGGTAACCTTGTCTTAAAAGCCAGAATGTTAAATAACCGTGGTTACAAGGCAAAATATTTGAAGAATTTTAAGATTACGGTAAAAAACGGCAAAGGAAAGAAAATTGGCGTATATTCAGCTAAGAAATTAACGATCAATTTGAAATCCGGTAAATCTAAGGCATATACCTTTAAGATCAAGAAATCCAAGCTGAAAATAAAAAAAACACAGGATCTGCGTAATGCCTCTTATCCGAAGTCAACCGGAAAGTACTATTATACGTATCGATAATAGCAGTATTTGTGTCGCCGGACAATGATAATAGATTTTAACTTTAGAAAAACTTTGTCAAGAAAAATGCTTGACAAAGTTTTTCTGGTTCGTTATACTATGACTTGTGTTTGACAAAGAGGAGGTTATTTATGGCATTCGATTTGACAGAAAAATTACAAAATGTTTTTAAAAACCTTCGAAGCAAAGGTCGTTTGACCGAGGAGGATGTAAAGGCAGCACTTAAGGAAGTCAAGATGGCTTTGTTAGAAGCTGATGTAAACTTCAAGGTTGTTAAGAACTTTGTGAAAAAAGTGCAGGAACGCGCAGTTGGACAAGATGTTCTAAACAGCTTGACACCGGGCCAGATGGTCGTGAAGCTGGTAAATGAGGAGCTTGTCGCATTGATGGGAAGCGAGACGACAGAGATCGCACTCCGGCCCTCCAATGAAATAACAGTACTGCTGATGTGTGGTCTGCAAGGTGCCGGTAAGACGACAACAACGGCGAAGATAGCCGGAAAGCTTAAGAAAAAAGGCAGAAAGCCTTTGCTTGTAGCATGTGATGTGTATCGTCCGGCTGCGATCGACCAGTTAAAGATCAATGGTGAGAAACAGGATGTGGAAGTTTTTGCCATGGGGACAAATCATAAACCGGTTGATATTGCGAAAGCAGCGATGGAGCATGCATCTAAGAATGGATTGAATGTGGTGATCTTGGATACAGCGGGTCGACTTCATGTGGATGAGGATATGATGGCCGAGCTGCAGGAGATTCAAGCAGGTGTTGCCATAGATCAGAAGATTCTGGTCGTTGATGCGATGACCGGTCAGGATGCGGTAAATGTAGCTTCTACGTTTAATGAAAAGATCGGTATTGATGGTGTGATCCTGACGAAGTTAGATGGTGACACGCGAGGTGGTGCTGCACTTTCTATCAAGGCAGTTACCGGGTGTCCAATCCTATTTGTTGGTATGGGCGAGAAGCTTTCGGATCTGGAACAGTTTCATCCGGATCGTATGGCATCGCGTATATTGGGAATGGGTGATGTGCTAACCTTGATTGAGAAGGCAGAGGCTGAGATCGATCAGGATAAAGCCAAAGAGATGGAGAAAAAATTCCGTAAAGCGGAATTTGATTTCAATGATTTCCTGGATCAGTTAGCCCAGATGAAGAAGATGGGTGGTATTCAAAGTATTTTGAGTATGCTGCCCGGTATGGGGCTTCCGGCTGATCTGAATATAGATGATGATGTGTTTAAGAGCACAGAGGCGATCATATATTCAATGACTCGCGAAGAGCGTGGTAATCCCGCTATCATCAATCCGTCACGCAAACGTCGTATTGCGAAAGGCGCAGGAGTTGATATTTCAGAAGTTAATAAGCTGATCAAGCAGTTTGAGCAATCCAAAAAGATGATGAAGCAGATGTCCGGTATGATGGGCGGTAAAGGCAAACGTCGTCGTGGAGGCATGCCAAAGTTGCCGTTTGGCTTTTAACGATATAAACGCAGATTTAAGGAGGTGAAAATCGTGGCAGTAAAGATCAGATTAAGAAGAATGGGTAAGAAGAAAGCACCTTTCTATAGAGTAGTTGTAGCTGATTCCCGTTCTCCAAGAGATGGAAAGTTCATCGAGGAGATTGGTACTTACGATCCTAATCAGGACCCTAGTGTATTCAAGTTTGATGAGGAAGCAGCAAAGAAGTGGTTAGCAAATGGTGCTAAGCCAACTGAGACAGTAGGCAAGCTTTTGAAGCAGGCTGGAATCACAGAGTAATTCTTGTACACGGGGAGGTTTCAGGTATGAGAGAATTGGTAGAAGTTCTTGCACAGTCCCTTGTTGACCACCCTGAAGAGGTCACCGTTCAGGAGACTGAGAAAGATAACGAGATTCTGTTAGAGCTCAAAGTAGCTCAAGAAGATATGGGCAAAGTTATTGGAAAGCAGGGACGTATTGCTAAGGCAATACGTGCTGTTGTCAAGGCTGCCGCTTCTAAGACAGACAAAAAGGTTATCGTGGAAATTGGTCAGTAAACTGACTGTTTACGCCTGTAGCTTATGCTATGGGCGTTTGTTTCTTTATAGGATTAGGGTGTCAAAAGGTCTGAATTTCCCTGACGGGCTATTTTCTCGAATCTTTGACCACAATATCTATCAACGATGCGCCGCATCGCCTCAAGATATTGTAGCGCAAATCTTCAAAAAAATATCTCTGTCATGAAAATGGACTTTTGACACCCTAATCCTTATAGGAACCTGCTCACAATGTGGTGCTATGCCACCAAGAATTGCTTTAGCAATTCTTGCAAAGTAAAGTGCTGGCTTTGCTTTTTTATTGGAGGATAAAAATGGAAGATATGTTTCGCGTTGGCGTAATCGCTAATACACATGGTATTCGTGGGGAAGTCAAAGTGTATCCTACGACAGATGATGTGACACGTTACAAAAAATTAAAAGAAGTTTTATTAGATACCGGAAAAGAATATAAGACCTTAGAAATTGCATCGACACGATTTTTTAAGAATCTCGTGATCGTGAAGTTCAAAGGGATTGATAATATTAATGATATTGAACAATACAAAGGCCACGATCTATATGTCACGCGTGAAAATGCAATCCCATTGGAAGAGGGAGAATATTATCTGGCAGACATTATAGACGCCAAGGTTGTTACGGAAGATGGAGAAGATTTTGGCATTTTGAAAGATGTCCTGGAAACAGGAGCTAATCTTGTATACGTTGTCGAACACGAGGGGAAAGAAGTACTGCTTCCTGTTATACCGGAATGTGTTAAAAACGTCGATGTCTCCGCTGGGATCGTAACGGTACATATTATGAAAGGATTAGTGTAAAAAACAAATATGAATTATCATGTAATGACATTATTTCCGGATATGATCACCAATGCGATGTCAGAGAGCATTACCGGCAGAGCATTAAAAGCAGGCTATTTGGCGCTGGAAGCTGTCAATATTCGAGATTTTGCGGATAATAAACACAACAGAGTAGATGATTATCCATACGGTGGGGGCGCAGGAATGGTTATGCAGGCAGAACCGGTATACCGCTGTTATGAGGATATTATGACAAGGATCCGGGAGCAGGGCGGATCAGCAGCTGCGAAGGTGATCTATCTGACACCGCAGGGAAAGGTCTTTGATCAGCAGATGGCAAAAGAGTATGCCAAAGAGGAAGATCTGATCTTTCTGTGTGGTCATTATGAAGGGATAGACGAACGCGTGTTGGAACGAATCGTTACAGATTATGTTTCCATTGGAGATTACGTATTAACCGGTGGGGAACTTCCGGCATTAGTGATGATGGATACGATTTCCAGATTGGTTCCGGGTGTACTAAACAATGATATGTCGGCAGAAACAGAATCTTTCTCGGAAGGGTTGTTAGAATACCCACAGTATACAAGACCGGCAATATGGAGAGATGAAGCGGTTCCAGAGGTGTTACTGTCGGGCCATCATAAGAAATTGCAGGAATGGTATCGACGTGAGTCGGTCATTCGGACAGCTAAGCGGCGTCCGGATATGTTAATGCAGGCACAGTTATCAGAAGAGGAAAAGGAATTGGCAGAGCAATATGCAGACTTGGAATAAAAGACGATTGATAAATACGTTAGCTATTTTTATAATAGCCGGAGTTATAGTGTATCTGATCGGGAGTGGTCATTTGCCACGGAAGCAGCAGAATGAGACCAAGAATATACAAGGATTTGCGTTTGATACGACCTATCAGATCACAATCTATCAAGGCGGCACGAAAAAGACATTGCAAAAGTGTGTGTCGGAATGTAGTTCCTACGAAAATGTGATCAGTCGGACGAAGGAAACCAGTACTGTGTACCGGATCAATGCTTTGTCAAAGAAGTATGAGGAGCTTCTTCCGGGCAAATTGTGTCAGTCTTTGCAAAAAGGACAAACGATCATGTTGTCTAAACAGCAGAGAACAGAGTATGAGACAAAACTGAAGCAGGCATTGCCGGAAGCGTATACAGAGCTTGCTTGCCATGTTAGTTCCGATGGAAGCATATCTTTTCAGGTAAATGATATGCTGCAAAAACTGGTGAATTATTCGTTCAAATATGGTAAACTGTCTAAAGGATGTTTTACGATGGGAATAGAGCCTGTTAGCAGCTTATGGGATTTTTCGACAGATCAGCCAACTGTGCCACAGGACGCGGAGATTCGCAAGGCGCTGACCTATGTGGGAGATGAGCATATTCGTTTGCATAATGATCGATTATCGTTTTCGGTGCCCGGCACCGGCATTGAATTTGGAGGGATCGCCAAAGGATATATAGCAGACCGCTTAAAAGATCTGTTGCGTCAGGATGGTGTGACATCAGGATTGATCGATCTGGGTGGAAATATATTATGTTTGGGCAATAAACCGGATGGAACTGCGTTTCGGATCGGAGTCAGACAACCGTTTTCAGATCGGGATGCAGTAATTGATACCGTAGCAGTGAAGGATCTCTCTGTGGTATCTTCCGGTATTTATGAGAGATGTTTTAAGCAGAACGGAAAATTCTATCATCATATATTGGATCCGTCTACCGGTTACCCGGTGGATAATACGTTGATGGCGGTGACAATACTTTCAAAAGCATCTGTAGATGGAGATGGATTGTCTACCACTTGTTTCGGCTTAGGTTTGGAGAAAGGGATGGAATTGATCGACTCTTTGGACAATGTTGAAGCGGTGTTTGTGACAAAGGATGAAAAAATGCATTATTCCAAGGGCTATGCGAAGTATCGTGCCATGCAGAAATAATGCGGAAAGGGGTCATAATGGAAGAAAATGGTTACACGAAAGCTCCGCAGGAGGGATATTATGTGCCAGAGGAGCCAAACCCGGGAATGGCAGTAGCCGGAATGATCTGTGGTATTTTATCGATCGTGTTATGTTGTTGCTCGCAGTATATCACATTGCTCCTGGCCGTTGTAGGATTGGGATTATCCGGTTATGTACTGGCAAAGCAAAAGGCGGGTACCGGGATGGCAATTGCCGGGCTAGTATGCTCGATCCTTGGATTACTTATTTCGGTTTGCCTGATCATCGTGAGTTTGTTTTTTGTGGCAAATCAGAACACTATTTTGAAAGAGATACAGCAACTTTCAGCATTGGCTGGTTCTTTGAAGATATAAACATATATGGATAACAGTATGAAAGGCAGTGTATGAATGCACTGTCTTTTTTGAATGATAGGAAATTGCTGTTGTGTAGCGTGATGCCATCAAGAATTGCTTTAACAATTCTTGCAAAGCGCTGACTTTGCTTTTTTGTCATATTCTGTTATGCCGGTGCATAGATTGTGGTAGAAACCTTAGAGTAGCATGGCATATATTATGGAAGGGGAATGCCTGATGAGTGAATTTCAAGTATATAAAGATCTTGCTGAACGCACAGGAGGAGAGTTTTATCTGGGAATCTGCGGACCGGTGCGAACCGGTAAATCGACCTTTATCAAACGTTTTATGGAATTATTGGTCTTGCCGGAGATGGAACAGGAACACGAAAGACAACGTGCTGTAGATGAACTCCCACAGTCGGCTGCCGGCAAAACGATCATGACAACGGAGCCGAAATTTATTCCCAAAGAGGCGGCAAATGTTAAACTGTTTGGAGAAAATGAAGTTAAGATCCGCTTGATCGATTGCGTCGGTTACATAGTTAAGGGAGCAGAGGGACTTTACGAGGAACAAAATGAAAGAATGGTTATGACTCCTTGGTCAGAAAGTCCAATGCCTTTTACACAGGCTGCCGAATTTGGCACAAGAAAAGTGATTCATGATCATTCAACGATTGGAATCGTTGTGACAACTGACGGCTCTTTTGGAGATTTGCCAAGAGAGGCATTTGAAGATCCGGAGAAACGAACGATCCAGGAGTTGACAGCGATAGGAAAACCATTTGTGGTACTTGTAAATTCGGCAAAACCTTATGGTTCAGAGACCGCAGCATTGGTGGAAAAACTGGAGCAGACATATCATGCGGTCGCTATGGCTGTCAATTGTAACCAGCTTCGCCGGGAGGACGTTCTTGCAATTTTAGAAAAAATCCTGTCTTCTTTTCCGGTACGCCAACTAGCCTTCCATTTGCCGAAATGGGTAGAGATGCTGCCACAGGATCATTGGCTAAAGCAGGAACTGGTGCAAAAAGTTCGTATGATTTTGGGTGGGATCAGCAGACTGTGTGATGTGACAGCCGCCAATCTGGCGATCACCAGTGATGCGATCAAGGGGTTTCGGATTGGCCGGATCGGTATGGAAAACGGAGAAGTCCGGATCGACACATTATTTGATGATGGAAGATATTATCAGATACTTAGTGAATTGGTCGGGACACAGATAGATGACGAGTATCAACTGATCCATTTGCTGCGAGAATATGCTGACAATCATGCAGAGATCGACAAACTGAAAAATGCGTGGGAGGAAGTACACCGTAAGGGGTACGGCGTTGTGACGCCATCGGTAGATGAGATTGAGATCGATCAACCGGAACTGATCAAGCACGGCAGTAAGTATGGTGTGAAACTTCGAGCTGTCAGCCCATCTATTCATTTGATACAGGCCAATATCGAGACAGAGATAGCCCCGATCGTTGGTACGCAGGAACAGGCCAATGACTTGATTGCCTACATTGCAGATCAGCATGGGGAAGATGATGAAAAAGGTATATGGGATACCAATATCTTTGGAAAAACCGTCCGTCAATTGGTTGAAGAGGGGATGGATACGAAAGTGGATCGACTGGGAGATGAGAGTCGTATCAAATTGCAGGAAACCATTCAAAAAGTGGTCAATGATGGAAATGGCGGACTGGTGTGCATCATTATTTGACAATTTCTTAACAGTTTGTTATACTTCGTAATATATTTGTAACAATTATACAAAATAAATAACAGAAATACTTTCTACGACCGTCTGCGTTGCAGGCGGTCGATGGAGAAATAAGGATCCTGTGTGTTTGTTGCAGACAGGATCATGAGAATATGGAGGATAACATGGATAAGAATAAATTACATGTAGTGATCGGAATGGCAGTTGCATCCTTGGGTGTCATCTGTCTGGGACATGTCGTTTCAGCAGGTAATGATTGGAGCACACAGACGGAAAAGCCATTGGCAGGATTAGCGGTATCTTTTGATAAATATTGCGAAGATGCTCTGCAGGATATGGAACTTGAGGAGGCGTCAGAAGCACTTACTAAGGTACCGGAGCAGGACAAGGCTGAGGGTGTGACACAGACTAACGCTGTTGTACAGCAGACCGGCACTTCCGGTCAGTCTGCACAGAGTACGACAGTACAGGCGACGGTGACAGCAACACCTGCACCGACAGCAACACCTGCGCCGAAGAAGATCAAGCTGAATCTTGTGTATGATCGTTTGGGCGTGGTACAGGTCAAGAATTATGTGAATGTACGTAAAAGACCAAGTGAGAATGCTAAAATAGTCGGAAAGATGACAAATAATTCCGGTTGTCATGTATACAAGATCAAAAAAGGATGGGCTAAGATCGTATCCGGTGGTGTGAGAGGTTTTGTCAAAGCCAGTTATCTGATCACGGATGAGAAAGCGGAGGCAAAGGCTCAGAAAGTAGCAACATTGCGTGCAACGGTTACAACTGAAACGTTAAATGTACGTTATCTGCCGTCAACGAAGGCAAACGTATTTGACCAGATTTCAGCAGATGAAGATTATAAGATTACCAGAGAGAAATTAACCAAAGGCTGGCTGGATGAATATATCCGCAAAAATGTGAAGAAGTCTCAGCTAAAGGGGATTGACAAAGAGAAAATGTATGCTGACCTGAATAATTGGGTTATGATCGCTATTGATGACGACAGAGCATTTGTATCGAAAGATTTTATTAAGATGACTTACAATCTGAATCGTGCCGTTTCGATCAAAGAAGTAGGTCAGAGTAAAAAGTCCGGCAAAAAGGGCGGCAGTCGATCACAGGATAGAGACAGTGGAAGCTCTTCAGGAGCATCTTCCTTGATCTCCTATGCAATGCAGTTCTTGGGCAATCGTTATGTATATGGTGGTACAAGCCTTACGAGCGGAACAGATTGCTCCGGCTTTACGATGCGTGTATTCCAGCGCTTTGGTCATTCACTGCCACGTACGTCCGGTGCACAGGCATCTGCGACTAGAAGCGTATCACAAGGAAGCGAAAGACCGGGAGATCTGTTCTTCTATGGAAGTGGACATGTCAGCCATGTAGCAATCTATATTGGAAACGGTCAGATCATTCATGCAAGTAACCCGAGCGATGGAATTAAGATTTCCAGTGCTTATTATCGCAAGCCGATCAAGATCGGCCGTGTTTTATAAAAATGATGTCCCGGCGTAGAGTTATCTTATGTATAACGGGTAGCTTAGTGCCTGCATCATACAATAATTCTAATTGGAAAGAGAGAGTTGCAATAAACTCTCTTTTTCTTTCGTAATTACATGTGGAGGTTTCAAAATGGACATAGGAATTAAGATCATTATCGCAGTAGTAGTAATTTTGGTGCTTATCGGGATCAAAATGGTCTGTGATGAAAAGGCGAGAAAGAAGCGGATGAGAGAGTTTCTGATCAACTCATGGGGAAAATCTGCAGACCGTAATTATTCGGAGGAACAGTGGAATGCTATTGTCAGCTATTATAAGGTGTTAGAAAAAAAGGCGGAGGAAAGCCAAAAGCATGAATTTGTGGACGATATTACCTGGAATGATCTGGATATGGATGAAGTGTATCAGGTATGGAATCATACACGGACTTCGATCGGAGAAGAATATTTGTATGCAGCACTCCGTCATCCGATTGCTTCAGATGCAGAAATGGAAGAACGCGAGCGAGTGATCACATATCTGTTGGAGAATACACAGGAACGCATGTATTTACAGGAGGCGCTTGCAGAGATCGGCAAATTAGAACGAATGTCCGTGTATGATCATTTGGAATTAATACAGGATATGAAACCGATCGGGGCACTGCCTCATATATTGGCAGGTGTCTGTCTGGTCGGCGCTCTTATAGGCTGTGCCTTTGCACCGGAATTTATGGTGATCGCCAGTATTGCGATCATGGGTGGAAATATTATATCGTATTATCAGGCTAAGGCAAAGGTGGACAGTTATATACGGCTGTTTACGTTTATACTGCATATGGTAGAGCAATGCGAGGGCGTTGCGAGGAAGACGATTCCGGGTCTTGAAAAGTATCAGGATCAGCTAAAAAAGCAGACATCCTGTTTTGGAAAATACAGACGTTTCTGTTTTTTGGTGAATGGTGGAAGCGGGATGTCCGGAGATATTATGGATTCGTTGATGGACTATATAAGAATTTTGTTCCATGTAGATCTGGTCAAAATGTCGACAATGATCCGTGAGGCAAAAAAATACGAGCAGCAGCTGCGAATCATGTATGATACGATAGGATATTTAGATACGATGTTATCGACGGCATCTTGCCGTATTATGTATGGAGAATATTGTGTACCGCAGTTGTCACATCAGGCAAATGGAAAGTTTGCGGTAACTGAAATGTACCATCCGTTGATCCCGGAGGGAGTCAGAAATTCTATTACGGCAGAGCGCAGTGTGTTATTGACGGGATCGAATGCATCGGGAAAATCAACATTTATCAAGACAGTAGCACTCAATGCGATCTTAGCGCAGACATTGCATACGGTTTTAGCGGAGAATTATCAGGCTTCGTGGTTTTGTATCGCCTCGTCCATGGCGCTGCGAGATGATATATTAAGTCAGGAAAGTTATTATATTGTGGAGATCAGATCGTTAAAACGAATCTTAGATCTGACAAGATCGTCGGAACTGCCGGTGCTTTGCTTTATCGATGAGGTACTTCGAGGAACCAATACAGTCGAAAGAATCGCTGCTTCCAGCCGGATCTTGCAGGCAATAGCAGAACAGGGCGGATTATGTTTTGCAGCCACGCATGATATTGAACTGACGTATTTATTAGAGAAAGAATACGATAATTATCACTTTGAAGAACAGGTGGAAGATGATAAAGTGACGTTTGATTATTGCTTGCGTGAAGGTCGTGCCTGCACAAGAAATGCGATCCGGTTGCTAAAAATGCTTGGGTATGATGAGAAGATAGTAGACGATGCCAACGAGCGCGTTGCTTTATTTTTGAAATCTGGCAATTGGGTGTCGTCCCATTAAGGTGGCAGGTAACCGGTTGCCATTATATTGAGCAGACAGAAATTTGTGGCAATTTTAACTATAGAGCGTTGAATTGGTAGTTATGTCGGGATAAGGGTATATCTTTCTTGTTTCGTGGGAAAATGGTACTAAGACATCTAATACGGTCCAAACAGGGCAGTGATCTAAGTGTGGATGCTTAGTAAGGAGGAAACAAGAATGAGAAAACGCAGATTTTTATATTGGAGTGCGGCATTTGGAGCATTGACAGTCGTTGTGTTAATGAATTATTATTGTTATCGTGCAGCGATGGGAAAGTATACGCAGCTTAGCCGGTCATATCGTGAGGAGATTGCCGGAGCCGTACAAAAAGAAGTTTCTAAACAGGTCGAGGTCAAATTCGAAGATCTGTCAGAGGGGCTTCCGGTGGCAAACACAGAGGAAATGTTATCGGTTAATACGGTGTATCAGATTGAAAATTACGACAAAGTGAAAGACCAGACCACGACAGAATACGAAACGATTCCGGAGGAATTAGTTGGTTTTAACAGGGAAGAAGCAGATGGCTATTTCAAAAAGTACATGCAGAATCTTCCGGTGGAGGAGTTCTTAAATGGTTTGCAAAGTATAGGGATCACAACATTTTCGAAAGATCGGATCATTGTGCGAAAAATTTATGATCCTTCAAAAGTAAAATATCGTTATTATTTGATCGCAGTAGATGGAGAAGTGGTTGTCTATTATGGTGACCAGAAGACGGTTTATGAATATACCGGAATATCTACGGATACTTTGTCGAAAGAGGAGCAGATGTCATTAAAAAATGGCATTGAAGTAAAAGATGAAGATGCCTTATATGGCTTATTGGAAAATTATTCTTCATAAGAGCAGTAATAAAAGGAACAGGGAGGATGAAGATGCGAAGCATACCTGTACTTGTGGCGGGAGGCGGTGCGTCCGGAATGGTTGCAGCGATTGAGGCTGCAAAGCTGGGCGCTAATGTTACCGTGATCGAAAAGAAAAATAAACCGGGTAAAAAGATTTTAGCGACCGGGAACGGACGCTGCAATTTTACGAATCGAAATCAGGAAATATCCTGTTATCACAGCAGTGATGATATGTTAGTTCAAATGGTGCTACAGCGGTTTGATCACCAAAAAGTCATTGATTATTTTTGGGAAAGCGGTGTGATGTCAAAAGAACGTGATGGTTATTATTATCCGTTATCCGGGCAGGCGGCTTCGGTACGAGCTATGTTAGAGCGCGAGATGGATCGGTATAAGGTGGAGGTTCATTGTGACGAAACGTTGCAGCGGATCATTCCGAGAAAGGATCTGTCCGGTCAGAATATTACCGGTTATGAAGTACAGACGGACCGCGATAAATATCTTGTACGTAAACTGATATTAGCAGTTGGCGGCAGTGCGGCTCCTGCACAGGGTACGACCGGAGATGGTTATCGTATGTTGCAGGAACTTGGAGTGGCGATCGTACCGCCATTGCCGGCATTGACATCGATCGAACTCGATGATGCCTGCTGTAAATTATGGAGTGGTGTCCGAATTATGGGACAGGTAGAGCTGTGGTGTGAGGGCAGCAGACTGGCAGAAGATATTGGAGAGATACAGATGGTTGCCAAAGGGATTTCCGGTATTCCGGTATTTCAGATCAGCGGAAGAGTTTCCCGCCTCTTGTATCAAGGAAAAGAACCTTATTTAAAACTTGATGTTATGCCGGATCATACCAAAGAACAGGTTATGGAAGAACTGTTGCGCCGGGTTAAGACCTATGGAGTTGGAAGAAGTCTGGGGGATGTTTTGGACGGTATGCTTCCGGATAAATTAGCGAAAGCATTGTTGCAGGCATTGCATAAGAGCCCTGGAGACGGGGCTGAAATATTGCAGGAGGACAGATGGCGAAACGATCTGGCAGATCAGATCAAAGGCAAAAAATTACATATCCGGAAGGTGAGTGATTTCGACAAGGCGCAGGTTACAACCGGAGGCGTGGCTTTAAGCGAACTGCAGGCTGACACTTTGGAACTGATCAAGTATCCGGGAATATATGTTACCGGAGAACTGGCGGATGTTGATGGGATCTGTGGCGGCTACAATCTGCAGTGGGCTTGGTCTAGTGGACATTTGGCAGGGCAGAGTGCGGCGTGTGCATTAAAAACAAAGATAAGGAGTAGATCATGATACAGATCACACAGATAAAAGTACCGTTGGCCAAGGTACAACAGGAGGTGCCTGCCGAAGCACTTCGTCGTGGTATATTGACGGAGTCTGAATATGCATTGGTATGCAAGGCGGCGGCAAAGTTATTGCACCGCAAAGAATCACAATTGCGGGATTTGACGGTGAAACGGCGTTCCATCGATGCGAGACATAAGGATGCAATCGTGTTCAGTTATACCGTGACGCTTTGTCTGGATGGCGAACATAAGCTGTTGCAGCAGAAAGCATTTCAATCGAAAGTTACTTTGGTGAAAGCATCAAAGCAAAGGAAAGTTGTTACTTTTGCAGATACGATCAGTGCTCCGGTTGTGGTCGGCATGGGACCGGCAGGTTTATTTGCTGCATTAGAGTTGGCGAGAGCCGGGTTAAAACCGGTTATTTTGGAGCGGGGAAGCGATGTCGATGTGCGAAGGCGCAAGGTGGATCATTTTTGGCAGACAGGAGAGCTGGATCCGGAATGTAATGTGCAGTTTGGGGAAGGCGGAGCCGGAACCTTTTCAGACGGCAAACTCAATACGATGGTAAAGGATCCTTCCGGCAGAAACCGAAAAGTGCTGGAATGTTTTGTGGCGCATGGAGCACCGGAAGAGATTTTGTATATGCAGAAACCGCATATCGGAACCGATAAACTTCGAGAGGTAGTACGGTCGATCCGGGAAGAGATCTTAGCGCTGGGCGCAACGGTGCATTTTGACACGCGTTTTGTGAGGTTTCTCTTGCAGGGGGACCGCATTTGTGGCGTGGAATATGAACAGGCGGGCAGAATTTCGCAGATGGCGTGTGAGGCCGTGATACTTGCCACAGGACATAGTGCAAGAGATACGTTTATAGAGCTTAAAGAACAGGGCGTTGTTATGCAGCCTAAGGCATTTGCTGTAGGCGTGAGGATGGAACATCCACAGGAGATGATCGGTTTATCGCAGTATGGAGAGGCGGCTAAGATCCTTCCACCGGCTTCATATAAACTGACCAATACAACATCGGATGGCAGAGGCGTGTATTCTTTTTGCATGTGTCCGGGTGGACAGGTTGTCAATGCCTCTTCGGAGTGTGGAAGGCTGGTTGTCAATGGTATGAGTGAATATGCCAGAGACAGAGCCAATGCGAACAGCGCCATTGTCGTAACGGTGGGACCGGAAGATTTTGGCGAGGGGCTGTTTGACGGTATGCAGTTTCAACGTCGGTTGGAACAGGCCGCCTATGAGCAGGGGCAAGGAAGAATTCCGGTACAGCTATTAGGGGATTTTCTACAGAACCGGGAAAGTACAGCACTTGGCGAAGTGACGCCGTGTCTGTGTGGGGAATATACGCTTACCAATGTGCGAAGCATTTTACCAAAAGAGATTGGCGATGCCATTGCGGAGAGCATTCCGCAGTTTGAAAGACGTATCCATGGATTTGGAAGAGTGGATGCGATCGTATCCGGCGTGGAGACGAGAACGTCATCTCCAATCCGCATTATACGGGATGATACGCTGCAGGCAAATTATGAAGGGGTTTACCCATGCGGTGAGGGTGCCGGTTATGCGGGAGGAATTACTTCGGCGGCGATGGATGGGCTGAAAGTGGCAGAACAGCTTCTGCAGCAATTGGGAGAAAAGAAGTAACGGAAATTTCTCATACCGGAAGTTACTGTTTGAACAACATATGTGCAGCATATTTAGAGCAAAAGATCATAGAAAGGAATGTAGGAAAATATGGATGATAAGAAAATTGCAAGAATTAACGAATTGTATCACAAATCAAAATCAGAAGGATTGACGGCAGAAGAAAAGGCAGAACAGCAGAAATTGCGCAAAGAGTATATCGACTCCGTCAAAAATAATCTGCGTGCGCAATTAAACAATGTAACGATTGTCAATCCGGACGGAACGACAAGAGATCTTGGTAAGGAAATGGCAGCGAAAGAGAGAAAGAGGGGACATTAATTGACCAAGGAAGAGCTTCGTGGACAAATGCGTGCCATGCGTGCCGAACTAACAGGGGATAAGAGAGATGCAGCAGAGCAGCAGGCAGCAGATCATATGATGGCTTTCTTACGTCAGAAGAGACCTCGCCGGTTCTATCCATTTGTGTCCTGCCGTACAGAGATCGATACACTTCAGTTATTGCAGAGAGTGTGGAAAGAACTGCCGGAAATAGCAGTGGCAGTGCCTCGCGTGGAAGGAAATCGGATGCATTTTTATGAAGTAAGGGCAATGAACGATCTGCACAGAGGCGCCATGGGGATATTAGAGCCGGCTGGTGCGGAGCCGGTTCGGGCAGAAGATGGAGTTATGCTGGTGCCGGGGCTTGCTTATGATGAAAGAGGTTACCGGGTCGGGTATGGTGCCGGATTTTATGACCGCTACTTTGCGGAATATGGATTGTGTAAACCGAATGCCGGAGGAGTACTCAAGATCGGTTATGCATTTTCGTTTCAACTTGTGCAGCGGATGGAAGCACAGGAGCATGATGTTGCATTGGATGCGCTTATGACAGAAAAGGGAATAAATTTTTTCGGATAACACTTTACAGGCAATCGGTTTTGTGTTAATATGTGAAAGTTGTTAATACCGTCACTCAGAAAGTGGTCACTCCGTCCATTTCTTAGTGATTGGAGAAAATAATTGATAGGAGGATTTTATTATGATCAGTAAAGAGAAGAAAGCAGAAATCATCAAGACTTATGGACGTACTCCAGAGGATACAGGTTCACCGGAAGTACAGATCGCTATCTTAACAGAGCGTATCCATGAGTTGACAGAGCACTTAAAGGTTAATAAGAAAGATCATCATTCCAGACGTGGTATGTTGAAGATGATCGGTCAGAGACGTAATCTTCTTGCATATCTTCAGAAGAAAGATCTTGAAGGATATCGTGCATTGATCGAGAAGCTTGGTCTTAGAAAATAATCAAAGTAATGGCTTGTATCGGCCGGTTGTGTATAGATTGCACAACCGGTTTTTTGCTGTTGCATATCATATGGTTCCATGATATAATTATACAGATAGTGTGCAGGCGGTTTCCGAGACTTCTGAAAAGATAATCTGAGCAGGTCGTTTTTTCAGTTGTTTCGGCTATGCCTGCATCCGGACGAGACAGGGAGTGTGCTGTGCCTGCCTTGTGCCGAGTATATTTTACAGCACGGAAATGAGGTTAATATATGTCATACAAGACTTATTCAATGGAGCTTGCAGGCAGAACTTTATCAATTGATATTGGACGAGTTGCTAAGCAGGCAAACGGTGCAGCATTGATGCACTATGGAGACACAACTGTATTATGTACGGCTACAGCATCCGATAAGCCACGCGAGGGAATCGATTTTTTCCCATTGTCTGTAGAGTTTGAAGAGAAGATGTATTCCGTTGGAAAGATTCCGGGAGGATTTAACAAACGTGAAGGTAAGGCTTCTGAGAATGCAGTACTTACAGCACGTGTTATCGACAGACCAATGCGTCCGTTGTTCCCGAAGGATTACCGCAATGACTGTTCTTTGAACAATCTGGTACTTTCCGTAGATCCGGAGTGTCGTCCGGAGTTAGTTGCTATGATCGGTTCTGCAGTGGCAACAAGTATTTCTGATATTCCTTTTGCAGGTCCTTGTGCTACAACACAGATGGGACTTGTGGATGGTGAGTTTATCGTCAATCCAAATCAGGAGCAGTGGGATAACGGAGATCTGCGTTTGACCGTAGCTTCTACCCGTGAAAAAGTTATTATGATCGAAGCTGGTGCGAATGAGCTTCCGGAGGACAAGATGATCGAAGCGATCTATAAGTGTCACGAAGTAAACCAGACGATCATTCAGTTTGTTGATCAGATCGTTGCTGAGATCGGCAAGCCAAAACATGAGTATACAAGCTGTGCGATCCCTGAGGAGATGTTTGCAGCGATCAAAGAGATCGTTCCTCCGGCAGAGATGGAAGAGGCAGTATTTTCTGACGATAAGCAGACAAGAGAAGAAAATGTTCGTCTTGTAACTGAGAAGTTAGCAGAGGCATTTGCGGATAAAGAGGATTGGTTAGAGATCCTTGATGAGGCTGTATATCAGTATCAGAAGAAGACAGTTCGTAAGATGATCTTAGTAGATCACAAACGTCCGGATGGACGTGCGATCGATCAGATCCGTCCGCTTGCAGCAGAGGTTGATCTTGTACCGAGAGTACATGGCTCTGCAATGTTTACACGTGGACAGACACAGATCTGTACGATCACAACGCTTGCACCGCTTTCTGAGTGCCAGCGTGTTGATGGATTAGATCCAAATAAGACAAGCAAGCGTTATATGCATCATTATAACTTCCCGTCTTATTCTGTTGGTGAGACAAAACCTAGCCGCGGACCTGGACGTCGTGAGATCGGACATGGTGCATTGGCAGAGAGAGCTCTTGTTCCGGTACTTCCAAGTGAGGAAGAGTTCCCATATGCGATCCGTACTGTTTCTGAGACTTTTGAATCCAACGGATCAACTTCTCAGGCAAGTATTTGTGCATCTACAATGTCATTGATGGCAGCAGGTGTACCGATCAAGAAACCGGTTGCAGGTATTTCCTGTGGATTGGTAACCGGTGATACAGACGATGAATATCTGGTATTGACAGATATTCAGGGCTTAGAGGATTTCTTCGGTGACATGGACTTTAAGGTGGCAGGTACCAAAGATGGTATTACAGCGATCCAGATGGATATTAAGATTCATGGACTTACAAGACCGATCGTTGAGGAGGCAATTCGCCGCACACGTGAGGCAAGAATGTACATTTTGAATGAGGTTATGCTTCCGGCAATCGGTGCACCTCGTGAGAAAGTGGGCACATATGCTCCGAAGATCGTTCAGATTCAGATCGATCCGCAGAAGATTGGCGATGTTGTTGGTCAGCGCGGTAAGACGATCAATACATTGATCGAGCGTACCGGTGTGAAGATCGACATTACAGATGACGGTTCCGTTTCTGTTTGTGGCGAAGATGAAGCGATGATGCAGGAGGCAATTCGCTTGATCCAGATCATTACAACGGATTATTATGAGGGACAGATCTTAGAGGGCGATGTTGTCAGCATCAAGGAGTTCGGTGCATTTGTTGAGTTCGCTCCGGGCAAAGAAGGAATGGTTCACATTTCTAAGATTGCAAATGAGCGTATCAATCATGTTGAGGATGTTCTTACCCTTGGAGATCATGTAAAAGTGGTATGCTTAGGTAAGGATAAGATGGGACGTACCAGCTTCAGCATTAAAGATGTAAAAGATCAGTTATAATCTTTTATTTATGCAGTAGATTGTGAGGATTGTCATAGGATGTTCGTATGGCAATCCTTTTTCTATAGTTGAGGAGAAACGAAGATGGATACAAAATCTCATAAAATTGCAGGCGTAGGAGTGTTAGTGGCTCTTGCTATGGTCCTTAGCTATTTGGAATCATTGATACCTATATCATTAGGTATTCCCGGAATTAAGCTTGGATTATCGAATGTGGTAACACTATTTGCGTTGTATCAGTTCGGTGGTGGGATAGCATTCGGAGTGGCTGTCTGCCGTATTGTACTATGTGGGGTCACCTTTGGTAGTTTGTCTACGATGCTGTATAGCTTTGCGGGGGGATTACTTAGTTTTGCAGTTATGTTTGTTTTGAAAAAAACAGAAAAGTTTTCGATATATGGGATCAGCATTGCCGGCGGCGTGATGCACAATGTCGGGCAGCTTTTGGTTGCGGCATACGTGATGCAGACTGCAAAAATTATTTATTATATGCCGGTTCTTCTTGTTGCCGGGACTCTGGCAGGTGCGGCAATTGGCATATTAGGAGCGATGATCTATCGCAGGATCGATACATAAACACAAGAACCGTATAATAGAAATCTGTTTGGCGCATACTACAAGAGATGAAACAGAAAAGTGAGGTGTGTGCAGATGGACGAGGTACTAAAAGAATATGGAATGCGTTTGCTGGTGAATGAAGAGACGGGGGTGAGAATGCAGCTGGTCTCGATCATTGGAGAGATTGAAGGACATGAATCGGCTTCCAGCCAGACCAAAACGACAAAATATGAGCATATGCTCCCGATCTTGGCGTCGTTAGAGCAGAGTGACAAATTGGATGGCATATTATTTTTGATCAATACGGTAGGTGGAGATGTGTCCTGTGGACTTGCGTTGGCAGAGATGATCGCCGGTTTATCCAAGCCAACAGTAGCGCTTGTTGTGGGAGACAGCCATTCGATCGGAGTGCCATTGTCAGTTGCGGCAGATTACACAGTGATCGCCCCATCGGCGACAGTGATCATTCATCCGGTACGCATGAGCGGAATGGTGCTTGGAGCGCCGCAGACATATGAGTATTTTCGTTTGATACAGGAACGGATCACCGGATTCATTGCCGCCCATTCTAACGTGAGTGAGGATACGATCGAACAGTGGATGATCACTCCGGGCATATTGAGCAGAGATCTGGGCACAATCTTGGTCGGCAGGCAGGCGGTAGAGGCAGGCTTGTATCAATGTGTGGGCGGTATTCATGAAGCACTGCAGGAATTGCAGCAGCGCATTGCCAAAAACAGAACAGACATTTGCAGTTGATATGAGGGTATGCTATAATGAGCTATAAGACGGCTCATTATAGTAGTTTACATAACCCGTTGTGTTCAGGTGCGCAGAGCGCGGGGGGAAGCTGTAAAGATTGCGTACAGAAATGAGGATGGATATGCCAGTTTGGAAGGGGATTATATTAGGTATTGTTCAGGGACTTGCAGAGTTTTTACCAATAAGCAGTTCCGGGCATTTGGTTATTTTGAAAGAGATCATGCACATAGACTTAGAGGGCGGTGGCCTTTTCTTTGATGTTATGCTGCATTTTGGAACATTATTTGCTATTTTTGTAGCATTCCGACATGATATTTTGAAGATGATCGTGGAAGGATTACATATTGTAGGAGACGTATTTGCAAATATCGGAATTTGGTTCTCAGGATTTCGTGGGAATGAGCGTCATTATCACAAAATTGTTCGTACAGCTTATCGAAAGTTTGTTATGTTAGTGATCGTGTCTACGATTCCGACAGGCGTGATCGGCATCTTATTTAAGGATACGGTGGAACTTGCAGGAACTATGTTGGTCGTTCCGGGCATCTGTCTGTTGATCACTTCTGTATTTTTGGTTATTGCAGATTATGCCGATGAAGGAACAAAACGACCAAGAGAGGCGTCGTATGTCAATGCGGGATTGATCGGTGTTGCACAGGGAATCGCAACAATGCCGGGGCTGTCGCGTTCCGGAACGACGATTACAGCTTGTCTGCTTTGCGGTTTTGAAAAGAAGTTTGCTGTGAAATATTCTTTTATTATGTCGATCCCGGCTGTTTTAGGCGCGGTCGTGTTGGAGTTAAAGGATGTTGCTAAGGCTCCACTGCAGGCGTCAGCAGTACCGGCATGTGCAGTGGCGACAGTTATTTCCGCAATAGTAGGATATTTGTCAATCTGCATTATGATGCGTTTGATACAGGGAAAGAAATATAAAATATTTGCAGTTTATTGTGCAATCGTAGGACTGATCACGGTCGGCTGTGGAATATTCAGATAATTGGAGGAGTGTCATGGCAGCAAAGACATCTGCGGCAAAGAAAAAGGCAGGCAGCGGAGGGCGAAGTGCCAAAAAAACGACAAGCGGAGTAAAGGCAGTACATAGTACCAAGCCGTCTGGCAGGACAACGTCTAAAACGACGGCTCACAAGAAGAATGGAAGCGGCAGTACATCGAAAGCGAGTCGCACCGGGACGAATACATATCGTCGACGCACGATTGAAGAAATGAACGAGTATCAGGACCATATCGCATTTGAGCAGGGAATGACGATTTTGCTCAATTGTGCTGTGTTAGTGCTATGCTATGTGAGTTTCTTTGGGCTTGCCGGACAATTTGGAGCGGTAATAAAAAACATTTTTATGAAATTATTTGGCTGGACGGCATGGATGATTCCGATGGCAATCGTTCTTGCTGTTATTTTTTCAATCGTAAATCCGGGAGACAAACGCGTACCGCGCAGAATTGCCAGTGGTACGGTAATCGTGTTGGCGTTAATGGGATTGACGGGCAGTGGTATTGTTGGCAAATACATCGACTTAGGAGTATTCCGTGTACTGGGTGAAGTGGGTGGTTATTGCGTATTAGGCGCATTATTATTAGTTAGCATTTACATATTTTATGGAATTGAATGGATGGCAATGCTGCGCAAGCGAAATGCCTATTATCAGGAGATGGGAGAAGCCTATGAGGTGATCCGTCAAGAAGAAGATTACACGGAGCCATCTTACAAGGTTCGTCCACCGAAACGACGTAAGATATACTCGAATCATCAAATGCAGTCTGTCAATTTGCAGCAGATGAATGAGCAGATAGACCGGATGCAGAAAAAAGAACAGGAAAATCGCAAAAATACAAATACAACCAAAGAAAAAGCCGGAAAGCTGGAAGAGATATTACCGAGTGGGAAAAGTGTGCGTACGCAGACGCAGGAACAGGAGTCGATAGAGCGTCAAAAAGAGCAGCAGGAAGAACAGCATATGTCGGTGGAGCCATCTTCGGAGATTCCAATCTATCGTGAGGAACTGCGACGCAAGTTTGACAAACCGTTGTCGGAAACGATCACATCACCGTTACACGAGCAGCCTTCGACGCAGTCACTTGAGAGTTACATTGCGGAAACGAAGGAGAATATGACACAGGCAATGACAGAGAAGGTTTCTGAAGAGCCGAAGAAACCGGCAAAGACAAGTCGGACAAATCGTAATAGTCAGAATAAAGCAGAACGTTCAACGACAAAATCAGAGAGCAGTACGGTGCGAGGAGGAAGTGGCGCGGTTTCTAACTATAACGCTGCGGAGATTGCAGATGCTTTTGCGTCCGGTAAGGAAAAAATGACTGCAAAGCAGAGTGAAGAACAGCATAAACCATATGAATTTCCTCCGGTGGAATTGCTTAGTGTTCCAAAGGAGATACCGGGAAGGGTCAGCGACAGTGAGCTTCGTGAGACAGCAGCCAGACTGCAGGATACGCTGCGCAGCTTTAATGTGAACGTGACGATGGGACCGGTCACCTGTGGACCAACCGTTACCCGTTTTGAAGTGCTTCCGGAACAGGGTGTCCGAGTAAATAAGATCACTAATCTTACCGACGATCTTAAGCTGAGTTTGGCGGCACCGAGTGTTCGTATTGAAGCACCGATCCCTGGAAAATCAGCGGTCGGAATTGAAGTGCCAAATCCGGAGCCAAGTCCGGTGTATTTTCGAGAATTATTGGAGGGCGATGATTTCCGTAAGGCAAAATCGCCGGTTACGTTTGCGGTTGGTAAAGATATTGCCGGTAAACGCATTATGACGGATATTGCCAAGATGCCGCATTTGTTGATCGCCGGAGCGACCGGTTCCGGTAAATCAGTATGTATCAATACGCTGATCATGAGCATTTTGTATAAGGCAGATCCATCTGATGTCAAGCTGATCATGATCGACCCGAAAGTGGTAGAGCTTAGTGTATATAATGGAATCCCGCATTTGTTCTGTCCGGTTGTGACGGATCCACGCGAAGCGGCATCTGCGCTTAATTGGGCGGTGCGGGAGATGATGGAACGATACAATTTATTCAAAGAACTGGGAGTACGTAATATTTCCGGTTACAATCAAAAGATCAAGACAGTAGAGGATCCGGAAAAAGCAGGATATTCCAAAATGCCATCGTTAGTTATCATTGTTGATGAGTTTGCTGATCTGATGATGGTTGCTTCTAAAGAAGTGGAGGATGCGGTGTGCAGACTGGCTCAGTTGGCACGTGCAGCGGGAATTCACTTAGTATTGGCAACACAGCGACCATCGGTAAATGTCATCACCGGCGTTATCAAAGCGAATATTCCATCGAGAATTGCATTTTCGGTATCATCAGCCATTGACTCCAGAACGATACTGGACAAAGGTGGAGCAGAGAAACTGCTTGGTAAAGGTGATATGTTATTTTTTCCATCGGGAGAATCGGAGCCGGTACGTGTGCAGGGCGCATTTGTTTCGGATAAAGAAGTCAGCGATGTGGTTGAATTCCTATGTGAGGCAAATGAAGAGCCGGAATACAATCATGAGGTGACAGCAATTACGGAAGAGCCGGATGGCACAGTGACAGAAGTCGTATCCGAAAAACCGGATGTTGATGAGTATTTTGCCGATGCAGGACGTTTTGTTATTGAATCAGAGCGTGCGGCAGCAGGACAATTACAGCGTCGTTTTTCAATAGGATTTAATCGTGCAGGACGCATTATTGACCAATTGCATCAAGCAGGAGTAGTCGGACCGGCAGAGGGCACTAAGCCTAGAAAGGTATTGATGACGATGGAGCAGTTTGAGGCATATCTGTCAGGAGGCGATGCAGCAACAGAAGCAGATGAGATGGAAGCTTATGCACAGGAACTTTCTGCAAGTGATATGTTAGAAAATCCGGAGCATGTGATCTCGGAAGAGCAAGATCCATTACAAGGGATGGTAGATGATCTGGAGGAGCATGGAGTATGATGGCGACAAAAAATATCCGGGGATTGTTGGTGACAAATGCGTTTCTAAAAAACGGCAAATTTGTCGAGCATTATGAGTGGCTGCGGGAAGCTGCAAGGCAGCAGGAGATCCGGCTGGATCTGTGCGATAACGCTATGCTTCATGCAATCTATGGAATGGAATCTGATGAGGCAAAGTTAGCGTCATATTCGTTTATTATTTTTTGGGATAAAGACATACGTTTGGCAAAATGGATGGAGCGTTATTGTCAAAAACGGGGGATCCCGATCTTTAACACGCCTGAGGCGGTTGCGGCTTGTGACGATAAGAGTGAAACTTTTCGGTTGCTAACAGAGGCATCGGAGGAGGCGTTTTCCTTGATCCCATCTGTTGTTGCTCCCTTAACATTTGCTGCTGTGGGTTATACAGATGTGGATTTTTTGTCTTCGATCGAGAAGCAGATAGGCTATCCGATGGTGATCAAAGAGTGTTTTGGGTCGTTTGGCTGGCAGGTTTATTTGGCAAAGGATCGGGAAGAGGCACTTAGGTATACGAAAAAATTGGCGGGCACCCCATTTTTATATCAAAAGTTTATTGCTGCGAGTGCAGGTGTGGACGTGCGTTTGCAGGTTGTAGGAACAGAAGTGGTAGCGGCAATGAAGCGTCGGTCAAAAACGGATTTCCGTGCAAATTTATCGAATGGCGGTCAGATGGAAGCTTATGAAGCTTCGCAGGAAGAATGTGATCTTGCTGTTCGCGCAGTGCTTGCATTGGGGCTTGATTTTGCGGGCGTTGATCTGTTATTTGCAAGTGGTGAAGATAAACCGGCAAATATGATCTGTGAGGTGAATTCCAATGCACATTTTCGAAATATTGCAGAATGTACCGGGGTAAATACAGCAGACAAGATCATGCAGTATATTAAGCGTGTGTTGGAAGGAAAACAGGAGAGAAATCATAGAGGATGAATAAATGCAGCGCATAGGTTATATGATTTATGAAACGGCAGAAGGGGAGAAAAACCGTGGCTTTGTGTCTATGTTTGCACAGGCAGGAAAAGCCTATGGTCTGAGATTTTGCTTGGTGACAAAGGATCAGTACAAAACGTCCCCCTTACCGGATTTTGTGATCAATCGGACCAGAGATCCTGAAGTCAGTCTGTTTTATGAATGTCATGGAGTTTTGGTATTTCATTCTAGTGATATCGTTCATACCGGGAATGACAAAGCGGTGACTTTGCAAAAACTCAAACAAAAGTGGTCAGCAAAGATCCCACTACAGATACCAAAAAGCACTGTGATCGATCTGACGCAGTATGCGGTCGGACCGGCAGATATGACACAGGTATCCATTGAGGATGGGAAGAAGAATGCTTTTATCAAGCTGAAAAAGGAAGTGTTGAAATGGCAGGACAAATGCGGTCTGATGGGCCATAATGTAGTGCTTAAATCGGTTGGTGGACATGGCGGCAGCGAAGTATTTCTGGTATCTATGGAAGAATGGGATGAAGAAGAGAAAACACAGGAGAAACTGCAACCGCTTTTTAACCGAAAGTTGTTGTGTCAGGAATGGATAGACAGTGACAGCCGCGATATACGCATCTATGTTATAGGAGGACAGCCTTATGCAGCGGTACTTCGTCAGGGTTCCGGTGATTTTCGCTCGAACTATTCCCTGGGTGGGTCTGTGCGAGAGTATCCTCTGGACAATATGACAAAAGAGTTAGTCAGACAGTATATTATGGCGTTAGGAGGCAGTGCCTTAGCGTTTGTCGGAGTGGATTTTTTGTTAGAGAAGAGTGGATGCATGGTATTTAATGAGTTAGAAGAAATGGTGGGATGCCGTATGTTGTACGCCTGCAGTGATCATGACATTGTGTCGGATTATGTAGGGTGGCTTGCCAAAAAACTATAAAAATGATAGGATAAAGATTAGTCACTTTTAGGGGGACTATGAGGAGCAGGAGAAAGAGAATGGAGGATTTTGTACATGAAATCAGATATTGAAATCGCGCAGGCAGCCAATATGATTCCAATTTGGGAAGTGGCAGAACAGCTGAATATCCCGAAGGATGAATTAGAAATGTATGGTAAATACAAAGCAAAGCTTGGAGATGAGCTTTGGGATAGAGTAAAAGATAACCCGGATGGAAAACTGATCTTAGTGACAGCGATCAATCCTACCCCGGCAGGAGAGGGCAAGACAACAACTTCCGTTGGTCTTGGACAGGCTATGGGGAAGCTTGGCAAAAAGGCAGTGATCGCACTTCGCGAGCCATCTCTTGGACCATGCTTTGGTATTAAAGGTGGAGCGGCAGGAGGCGGTAACGCCCAGGTAGTTCCGATGGAGGACTTAAATCTTCATTTTACCGGTGATTTTCATGCAATTACATCTGCCAATAACTTGTTGGCAGCTATGCTGGATAACCATATTAAGCAAGGCAATGCATTGCAGATCGATACGAATCAGATCGTGTGGAAACGCTGTATGGATATGAATGATCGTGTGCTTCGTAATATTGTGGTTGGTCTTGGACGTCCGGTAGATGGAGTTGTACGCGAGGATCATTTTATTATCTCTGTTGCCTCAGAAATCATGGCGATCTTATGTCTTGCGGATAATATGAAGGATCTGAAGGAACGTTTGTCTCGTATTATCGTAGCTTATAATTATGCCGGTGAACCGGTAACGGCAGGACAGTTAAATGCAGTAGGAGCAATGGCAGCGTTATTAAAGGATGCCATCAAGCCTAATATGGTGCAGACACTTGAAAATACACCGGCGTTAGTACATGGTGGCCCGTTTGCTAATATTGCACATGGCTGTAATAGTGTCCGTGCAACAAAGACAGGACTTAAATTAGCGGATTACGTCATTACAGAGGCTGGTTTTGGCGCAGATCTTGGTGCAGAGAAGTTTTTTGATATTAAGTGTCGTATGGCAGGCATGAAACCGGATGCAGTTGTATTGGTTGCTACGGTCCGTGCCCTGAAATATAATGGCGGCGTTGACAAAGAAAATCTTGGTGAAGAGAATCTGGAAGCGTTAAAAGCAGGTATCGTAAACTTAGAGAAACATATTGAGAATGTTGCAAAATTCAAGGTACCATGTGTAGTAACTTTGAACCGTTTTGTAACGGATACCGATGCAGAGCTTCAGTACATTGAGCAGTTCTGTAAAGAAAGAGGCTGTGATTTTGCACTTTCCGAAGTATGGGAAAAAGGTGGAGAAGGCGGCATTGCTTTGGCAAAAGAGGTAATTCATACGCTGGAAACCAAAGAGAGCGATTTTACACCGTTATATGATACTGAGTTATCTATTCGGGAAAAGATCGAGAAGATTGCGAAAGAAATTTATGGCGCCGGCAAGGTTAATTATGCACCAGCAGCAGCGAAAGCAATTGACCGTTTAGAGAGTCTTGGGTATGGCGATACACCGATCTGTATGGCAAAGAATCAGTATTCACTGTCTGATGATCCTAAGAAGTTAGGTCGTCCGGAAGGATTTGAGATTACGATACGTGAAGTGTATGTGTCCGCAGGAGCAGGATTTGTCGTTGCGATCACCGGTACGGTCATGACAATGCCGGGATTGCCACTTCATCCGGCGGCTGAGCGCATTGATGTAAACGAGGATGGTGTGATCACCGGTCTTTCCTAAAAGAAATGTAGTGGAATATATCGCACAACCGTAGTTTTTGATGATGTTACAAACATAATAGCAGCTAAAAAGGCTGTCCCTTTACCGAACATCTTGTGGAAAGGGGCAGCCTTTTTTTGACTTAAGTAGAGCAACAACACATTGTTTTACAAATCAGTAGAAAAGTGATCTGTTAGTTGACCAAACTTCCTTTGAATTTAGATTCACAATAAATGCAGCGATAAATCCGTCTGTTGCGGTCTGTCAATTTGAAAGAGTGTGGTAACTCCTGCTCGATCGAAGTGATACAACGCGGATTTTTGCAGCGGATAATTCCGGTAACGGTTTCCGGAAGTTCCAGTTTATGTTTGGCAACGATATTGTTATCCTTTATGATATTGATCGTTAAGTTTGGATCTAATACACCGAGAACATTCAGATCAATATCCAAAGGACCTTCGATCTTGATAATGTCCTTTTTGCCCATTTTGTTGCTGCGTGCATTTTTGATAATGGCAACAGAGCAGTCTAATTTTTCTAAGTTGAGATATTCATATATTTTCATGGCACCTCCGGCCTGAATATGATCGATGACAACACCCTCGTTTAATCCACCGATATTTAATCTGCCGGTTTCCGGAATTTCTTTCTGTGACATAGTTACCTCCTTTATTTTGCAAGTCCAAGCAAAGTCATGATCAGAGCCATTCGTACATAAACACCGAATTGTGCCTGCTTAAAATATACAGCACGAGGATCATCATCGACTTCAGTTGCAATTTCGTTGACGCGCGGAAGCGGATGCAGTACATACATATTTTCTTTGGCATAGCGCATCTTAGCTGCATCTAAGATGAAACTGTCTTTTAAGCGGATATAATCTTCCTCATTGAAAAAGCGTTCTCTCTGCACGCGTGTCATATATAAAATATCAAGTTTTGGCATATATTTTTCCAATTCATTGGTTTCGATGAAATCAATGTTGCCGTCCACCAGGACTTCTTGGCGAAGATAATCCGGAATACGAAGTTCATCCGGAGAGATCAATATAAAATGTATATTCGGATAACGTACCATAGCATTGATCAGAGAGTGTACGGTACGGCCGAATTTCAGATCACCGCACATACCGATGGTCATATTATCCAGACGCCCGGTCAGTGTTTTGATCGTTAAGAGATCCGTTAATGTCTGCGTCGGGTGATTATGTCCGCCATCACCGGCATTGATCACCGGTATCCGTGAATGCATTGCAGCTACGGTAGGAGCTCCTTCTTTTGGGTGGCGCATTGCACAGATATCTGCATAAGAAGAGATTACGCGGATCGTGTCAGCGACGCTTTCTCCTTTGGATGCTGAGCTGGAATCAGCGGAAGAAAAACCAAGCACGCTACCGCCAAGATTTAACATGGCTGCCTCAAAACTGAGACGTGTACGAGTGCTTGGTTCATAAAATAAAGTTGCTAATTTTTTGCCATCGCATACATGTGCATATGCTTGCGGATCATGCATGATCGACTGCCCTAAGGTCAATATGTGGTCCAGTTCATCCACCGATAAATCAAGGGGACTGATTAGATGTTTCATGAAAAGTACCTCCGTTGTATTTTTACAATATATTACCACAACATTTCGGGACATACAATGCTAACTTGAGAAAAAGAAATGACAAGTTAGTATTGAAGAAGAAAGGCAGTTTATGGTACTATATAGGTACTGATGTAGAGGTGGGATATTAACAGAAGGGAGAATTCATAGTATGAGTGAAATTTCAAAGAAAACAAAAAGCGAAAATGAGAGAATTAATCTTTTAGTATTCATTTTTGCGACCTTGATGGATGCATTTTTTGTAGTAGGATATCTGCAGGATGCATCGGTAGGAAACATTAGCTGGACATATGCGATTATTGTAGTTGCAGTTGTTGCAGTAGGGTTATTGATCAATGCGGTTTTATATATTCGTAATCATGGAAGTGTGGCACTGCGTCATACGGTTATGGTTGGATATGGTGTGTTATATGCAGTGATCATGTATGGCGCCAATAGTGACCTTGTATTTATTGCTGCCTTTCCAATGGCAAGCATTTTCATTTTGTATTTCGACTTTGCGTTCATCCTGCGAAGCAGCATTGGTTTGATCATTATCAATGTGGCATACGTAGTACGCTGTGTAGTCAATGGCAAGATGAATTCAGGAATTGATATTACAACGAGTACGCTGATCCTTCAGCTTGCAACGGTCGTTCTTACAATGGTGGTTGTCTGCGCAATTACTAAGCTTGCTGCACAGCTTAACAGCGAGAAAGTAAGTCGTGCACTTACTAATCAGCAAAAATCAGAAACTTTGCTGGAGGAAATTCTTCATATTTCCAAGCAGGTTAAAGAAAATTCTTCAACAGCTGCATCTTTGATGGAAGAGTTGCAGCAGTCTACAATTAGTACAGCAAATGCATTGGACGAGATATCGACCGGTAACAGTTCCAATGCAGAGAGCATTGAGCAGCAGACGGTGATGACTTCACAGATTCAGGAAATGATCACGAAGACCAGCAATCGATCTCAGGGAATGAAGCAGGTTGCCGAGATGAGTATGGAGTCGATCGATAAAGGCCGTGACTCTATGCAGAAATTACTTGAGCAGGCAGATGCTATTGCAGCTGAGAATGCAAAGGTACATACTTTAATGGGGGCTTTGACGGAGAATACCAAGGAAGTGGCTGAGATCACGCAAAATATTTTTGACATTTCCAGTCAGACAAATATGCTTGCTTTGAATGCATCGATCGAGAGTGCAAGAGCGGGAGAAGCAGGTCGCGGCTTTGCGGTTGTTGCAGAGCAGATCCGAGTACTTGCAGAGCAGACCAGACAGTTGACGGAAGGAATTTCTCAGATCACTGCCAAATTACAGGAAAATGCAGAAGAGACACAGGAAAGAATCAATGGTGTGTTGGAAGCATCTGAACAGGAGAAAAATTTGATCCAGGTAACGGATAAAGATTTCACCCAGATCCGTTCTCAGATGGATCATTTGAATGAGGACGTAGTAAATGTTTCCGAGGAGATCAGCCAGATCATGACCGCGAATGACTCTATTGTGGAAAGTATTTCACAGATATCAGCGGTCAGCGAGGAAGTTTCCGCTAATACATCTCAGGCGGCAGAGATGGGATATCAGACAAGCGAACAGGCTGCCAAAGTTGGCTCTTTGATGAATGAATTGCAGGAGAGCGCTGTAGAACTTGAAAAGTACATTTAATTCTATTAGAATAGAACAGTATGTTGTGTTTACCACATGACATATGATTACTTGAGCCAAGAGCATAATATGAAAGCTTAAAATCACTGGCTTAAGAGAAAGGTATGGTAACAGTATGATTAAGTTGTATGATAATGGTGTGTATTTGCTGAATGGGACAGATATCGTAGAAGATAACGGCCAGGCAGAAGCACAGATTCAGGCAAAATGTGGAGAGGTGCCATCAAAGGAGCAGGCCTCCGAGGGAACGATTGCATATTCTATTTTGAAAGCACATAATACTTCTGGTGGTATGGATAATCTTCAGATTAAATTTGATAAGTTAACGTCTCATGATATTACATTTGTTGGCATTATCCAGACTGCAAGAGCATCAGGATTGGATAAATTTCCTGTTCCTTATGTTTTGACAAACTGTCACAATAGTTTATGTGCGGTTGGTGGAACGATCAATGAGGACGATCATATGTTTGGTCTTTCTTGTGCTAAGAGATATGGTGGAATGTATGTGCCACCACATCAGGCGGTTATTCATCAGTTTGCAAGAGAAATGTTGGCAGAGGGTGGTAAAATGATCCTCGGTTCTGATTCTCATACAAGATATGGTGCCCTTGGTACTATGGCAATGGGTGAAGGTGGTCCGGAATTAGTAAAGCAGTTGTTAGAGCGTACGTATGATATTCCAATGCCTGGTGTGATCGGTATTTATCTGGATGGCGAGCCAATGCCTGGCGTCGGACCTCAGGACGTAGCACTTGCTATTATCGGTGCGGTATTCAATAACGGTTATGTTAAGAATAAAGTGATGGAATTTGTAGGTCCTGGTGTTTCTAAATTGTCTGCAGATTATCGTATTGGTATTGATGTAATGACAACGGAGACTACGTGTCTGTCTTCTATTTGGAGAACAGATGACAAGATCAAAGAGTTCTATGAAATCCATGGACGTGCCGGCGCATATAAAGAGTTGAATCCGGCAGCAGTTACTTATTATGACGGTATGGTATATGTAGATCTTTCTAAGATCCAGCCAATGATCGCAATGCCATTCCATCCAAGCAATGTATATATGATCCATGAGTTACAGGATAATCTGATGGATATTTTGGATGACTGCGAGAAGAAAGCATTGGTATCTTTGGATGGTCAGGTTGATTTTAAGCTTAAGAATAAAGTGCGTAATGGCAAACTTTATGTAGATCAAGGTATTATTGCAGGATGTGCAGGTGGTGGTTTTGAAAATATCTGTGCTGCAGCTGATATTTTGAAAGGCGCAAGCATTGGAGCAGATGAGTTTACATTGAGTGTGTATCCGGCCTCTACCCCAATTTATATGGAGCTTGCTAAGAATGGTAAGTTAGCAGATCTTATGGAGACCGGAGCAATCGTGAAAACAGCATTTTGTGGTCCGTGCTTTGGTGCAGGTGATACTCCTGCAAACAATGCCTTTAGTATTCGCCATTCAACGCGTAACTTCCCGAACCGTGAGGGATCTAAGATCCAGAACGGTCAGATCTCTTCGGTAGCATTGATGGATGCACGTTCTATTGCAGCAACAGCAGCAAATAAGGGCTATTTGACAGCTGCCACGGACGTTGATGCAACGATCAATACACCAAAGTATTTCTTTGATAAAAATATTTATGCAAACCGTGTTTACGATGGTGTAGGAAAACCTGATTATAATGAAGAAGTGAAGTTTGGACCAAACATTAAGGATTGGCCGGAGATGTCTGCATTGACAGATGACATCTTGATCAAGGTTGTATCTGAAATTCACGATCCGGTTACGACAACTGATGAGTTGATCCCATCCGGTGAGACATCTTCCTTCCGTTCAAATCCTTTGGGACTGGCAGAGTTTACACTTTCCCGTAAAGATCCGGAGTATGTAGGCAAGGCAAAGGCTGTTCAGCTTGGTGAGAAAGCACGTGTTGCCGGCGAGGATATTTTCGCAGCACTGCCGGAAGCAAAAGAAGTTTTTAATAAGATCAATGAGAAATTCGATGTTGATCCTGCTAAGACACAGATCGGAAGCATGGTATATGCGGTGAAGCCGGGTGATGGATCTGCACGTGAGCAGGCAGCTTCCTGTCAGAAAGTATTAGGCGGTCTTGCAAACATTGCAAAGGAGTATGCAACTAAGAGATATCGTTCTAATCTGATCAACTGGGGTATGCTTCCATTCTTGTATCCGGATGAGATTCCATTTGAGAATGGTGATTATATCTTCGTCAAAGATATTAAGAAAGCGGTAGAAGAGAAGCAGGATGAGATCAAGGCTTATGTAGTCGGTAAAGATATGAAAGAATTTACTTTGAGTTTAGGAGCGCTGACAGATGATGAGCGTGATATCATTACAAAGGGCTGTCTCATTAATTACTACAGAGCACACAAATAATATATAGTAGTATGATTTTTAATTGAAAAAGCTGCAAGCATTACGGTGTACCTTGTAATGCCTGCAGCTTTTTTTGATATTCTTTTCGTTAGCAATGATTTTGTCATTTATGAATTTTGCATCGTTATTATGACGTTTAGATAAAATGATAAATGATCGTTGCGATCAAAATACCAAGAATACTTCCGATGGTAATTTTGATCTTGAGCCCGAACGTTAATACCAAAATTCCCAGATCTAGGACAAAAGGAGTTGTAAACCCAAAGTTTTTGCCATAGTTTAACCAGGACAGAGCAGAGATACCTGCAGTAGCCTGTGCGATAAAACTTCCGATCACGATACCTGCCAATACTAAGAGAAAAAGCGCCCAATTATTTTTTCCAGCACCACGTGCCATGTGTAACCCTCCATTCTTATAACATATACTTAGAAATAAATTATAGAGGATAGTACACTTGTTCGTCAAGTGCAGTTTTACAAGGCCGAAATCTGTCATTTCTATGAAGAATTTGTCATTTTTTTGGTAATAGCATTGTCATACCGTATTATTTTTGCTATAATTGTACAGATTAGTACGTAAACACAGAAGAGTTTTAGGGGGAATACGAACATGTGGAAAAAGGTGGTATTAAGCATTTTGCTTGTCATTAGTGTTGCAACAGGATTTTTCGCAGCGAAAGCGCAGGTAACGATCGAGGGGCGACTCAATAAGGTGAACCGTGATTATGACACAGATTTGAGTTCAGTAGATCTGAGCAACATTCATGTGGAGACGGATAGTAAAGTGATCAACATCCTGTTATTAGGAGATGATTATAGAACTTACGACGGCAGTACATCTCCGGGATTGAATGATGTCATCATGATCGGTACATTGGACATGAAGCATAATACATTGAAATTGACATCCATCATGCGCGATACGCTCGTTGATGTATACGGTCAGAATAAGAAAATGAAAGTTAATGCTGCCGGCAAGAAAGAGTTTGGCGGTTTGAAGAATCTTTACAAGACATTGGCAGAGAATTTTAATGTTAAAGTAGATGGGTATGCAGAAGTTGGCTTTAAGGGATTTGAACAGGCTGTAAATGCCGTTGGCGGCGTTGAAGTAGAGCTTTCGGATACGGAGGTTGAATACCTTAATAGGACCAATTATGTCTGGAAAAAGAAAAATCGCAAGTTTAAGGTTGGTAAACAACATTTAAATGGTGCACAGGCATTAGGGTGGTGTCGAATCCGCAAAGGAATGGACGTTATTGGAAAACCGGTGAAAACGGTAACCGGTCTGGCAGATGATTATGGACGTACTTGGAGACAGCGTACAGTGATCACTGCTCTTTTTGACAAGATGAAGTCACAGCCGCTTTCTAAATGGATGGAAGTAGCAGACAAAGTGTTAGGAAATGTCAGAACAGATCTGGATAATGATACGATCCTAAAATATATGAAAGATGCTGTGATGATGGGTACAACACAGATTCATCAAATGCAGATTCCGGTCAACGGATATTATAGAAATGACAAAAATAATGAATTTCCGGATGCACAGGGATGGAGTCTGGTTCCGACTAATGGTATTACAACGGATTATGACAGGACAGCCAATTCGGAAGCATTACGTCAGTTTATCTTTAAATATGATGGTAAAGATGAATTTAAATATACACCAAAAGATACAAGCACGGTGAGCAGTACCGGCAAAGATTACGATGAATAATGATATGCAGCCCCGCAAAGCCTGGATACGTTGCATACGACATGGAGGAATACCAAATGTGGAAAAAAGTATTAATGGGAATCTTATTAGTTCTTAGTGCTACGGCAGGTTTTTTTGTGGCAAAGGCGCAGGTGCTGTATAACAACAGCTTGAATCAGATCAATCGAGATTATGATACGGCACTTGCTAACGTTGATCTAAGCGGAATTCATGTGAATTCAGATGATCAGATTGTGAATATTCTCGTGGTCGGTAACGATTACCGAGAGGAAAGAGGATATGGTGCTAGTGGTCTTACAGATACAATGATCATTGCAACGATGGATATGAAGCATGGGACACTCAAAACAGCGTCATTGATGCGTGATCTTGTTGTTGAAATACCGGGACATGGCAAGAATAAGTTGAATTCTGCCAATTCTTTTGGTGGCATAGAATTGTTATATAAGACGATTGCTACGAACTTCAATATTGAATTGGATGGATATGTGGAGGTTGGATTTGCCGCATTTACCAAGATTATTGATAAAGTGGGGGGTATAGAGTTGGAACTTACTGAGTCAGAAGCAAGTTATTTGAATTCAACGAACTATATTCGAAATAAAAAGAGCCGTAATGTAAAGGTTGGAAAGCAGACCTTGAATGGTGCACAGGCATTAGGTTACTGTCGAATCCGTAAGGGTGGTGTTACAACGATCAATGGACTTCGCGATGATTATGGACGTACTTGGAGACAGCGCACGACGATCAATGCAGTCTTTAACAAGATTAAGAAGCTTCCGATGACGGATTGGCTGGACATTGCCAATGTAGTACTCAAAAAAGTAACAACAGACCTGACAAATGAGCAGATAACCGAATATCTGAAAGATGCAGTTTCCTTAGGAACGACCACGATCAATCAGATGCAGGTTCCGGTACAGGGATATTTTCGCAGTGGATATAATGGTGAGTATTCTTGCGGGTCATGTATTGTTATGACTTCTGGTGGAACTGCCTGGGATACCAGTGCTAATGCGGAAGCGTTGAATCAATTTGTATTTGATTATGATGGCAAAGAGGAGTTTAAGTATTCCCGTAGCGATTCCTAATTTTCATGGAATGATCGGTTATAAATAAGAACGGTAACAGGAACAAAGCAGGGTTTGCGGCTTTGTTCCTGTTTTTCTTGAGTGGATTTCTTATTTTGCTAGGGCACTGATGAATACATGCCCGAAGAATTGTCTGAGTTATTTACCAATAATGGCCTGCAGTAGTTTTAGAAAAATATCGCTATAGCAGGCTTTTTTGATACTTTGCGCTGCTACAATGGGAAGGGAACCGATCTCCTGATCGTTTAATGTATATTGAACAGAACCGATGATTGTCCCCTCTTTGATCGGAGCCTGTAAATGTTTGCGATAGAAAATCTTGCGCTTAGGCTTATAGGATTGTTCATCTCCACAAAGTACGTATTGGAATGGTTTTTCGACGCGCGGGATTATTTCCGGCGTGATACCACCGGAGATCTTTTGCGGGGGGAGAGTGATATCGTCCGGATTTTCCTGAAAGGCGGTACAGTTTGCAAAACCATAATCCAACAGGGCTGCCGCCTGCACAAATCGGATTTTTGGGTCTGGAGCAGCCATAATGACGGCGGTAAGGCTGATTCCATCTCGTTGTGCAGTAGCACTGAGACAATATTTTGCTTTCGATGTGGATCCGGTTTTTAGACCGGTAATTCCCTGATAAGTACGGATTAGTTTATTGGTATTCGTTAGTCCAAATTTTTTCTTCCCCTTTTTGGTGACATGTGTAATAGTATCCATCCATACAGTAGAATACTTGGAAATGTCCGGATACTTGGACACAAGCGATTGTGACATTAAGGCTACATCGTATGCACTGCTGTAATGTCCGCTCTCTATGGAGTCATCCAGACCGTTACAGTTTTTGAAATGAGTATGTTTCATACCGAGAGCTTTTGCTTTTTTGTTCATACGTTTTACAAAGGATTGCTCTGATCCGGCAAGGTGTTCTGCCATGGCCACAGCGGCATCGTTTGCGCTGGCTATGCTGATGCATTTGATCATTGTATTGACGTCCTGCGTCTCTCCCGGTTCCAAAAACACTTGTGAACCGCCCATAGATGCGGCATATTCACTTACTGTTACCTTATCTTCAAGTTTGCATTTCCCCTGTTCGATGGATTCAAAGATCAGAAGGAGGGTCATGATCTTGGTGATACTTGCCGGTATTAATTTTTTATTTTTGTTTTTGGCATATAAGATGCGTCCGGAAGCGTTGTCGATCAGAACGGCAGCTTTTGCGGTAATTGCCAGATCATTATTATGTGCTTGGTCTGCCTCAGCTTGTTTATTTGCTGTGCACCGAAAAGCTGGCTGATTTGTACATACTTTCGCAAAAACCTTGACAGATGTGAAGGCGTTGACATAAATAAGTACGGCACATAATATAAGAGCAAGCATTCGTCTTGACAGGATGGAACGAAATAATTGCATTGTGAGAATCCTTTCTGTACCAAATAGGTTAGTGCAGTAATATCAGTACGATTTGAAATATAATTATAGCAACATATGCGACAAAAAGAGAGAATATGTGTATTTTATCAAATTGAAAATTTGAAAAAAAGATATTGCTTTTTTCTGCCGCTATTTTGTGATATAATGAGCCGCAGAGAAAAACAAGCGGCTGCGAAGCAGACATTTGTTTTTCTGGGCTCATTAACGAGCAAATAAGCTTGTGAAACAAGCGAATGAGCTCTGAAAGAGCGGATTTGCGAGTTTGAAAAAAAGGCAACTTAATGTATGAACAATGGCCGCAGAGAAAAACAAGCGGCTGCGAAGCAGACTGAAAAAAATGATAAAAGTGAGGATAAATATGACAAGTAAAGAAAGAGCAGAATTGAAAACACAGGCAATGAAATTAGACAGCATATTTCAGATTGGAAAGGCTAGTTTAACGCCTGCGATGGTTAATGCAGTAAAGGATGCCTTGCATGCAAGAGAATTGGTTAAAGTATCTGTACTCAAAAACTGTTTGGATGATCCGCATGAGATTGCACAGGTATTGGCAGAGAGAACCGGTTCAGAGGTCGTGCAGGTGATCGGCAAGAAGATTGTTTTGTATAAGAAAAACTTTGAATTGGAGGAGAAGCGTAAACGTGCTTTGAAACGTGAAAAGCAGAACCGTCATGGTGCAAAAAACATGAAAAAATCAGACAAAGTACAGAAAAGTTTTTCTAAGCCGGACAAGAGATCTGCAGCTAAGGGGAAGAAATCTAAGACGGATCAAGGCACTGCAAAATATCTTTGGGGCGATAAGTAAATGTTAGTGAAGGATAGTGGAGTCACAGCCAAAAGAAAAGTTGGTATTATGGGCGGGACGTTTGATCCGATCCATAATGGGCATATGACGATGGCGAGGCAGGCAGCACTTCAGGCTTCTTTGGAATGTGTGCTATTTATGCCTACCAAGATACCTCCACATAAAGAAAGTACTAAAATAACATCGGAGTCTGTTCGGTCTCAGATGGTTCGACTGGCTGTGGCAGGAAATAATGATTTTATGTTTTCGGATTTGGAGTTACGACGCACAGGGACGACATATACTGCAGATACTCTGCAGATACTCACAAGAGAGCATCCTGAGTGTGAGTGGTACTTCATTTTGGGAGCAGATTCTTTTTTTCAATTAGAACAGTGGTATCACCCGGAAAGAATATTTGCCAATGCTATTATACTGGCTGTGGGACGGGATGATGTTCCGGCAGAGCAGATGCGTAAGCACAAGGAATATTTATGTCAAAAGTATCATGCGCGTATACAATTGATCGATATACAGCAGATCGAGATCAGTTCTCATGAGATTCGCGAAATGATCGCGCAAGGGCATTCTGTGGATGAGATGCTTCCGCAGGCGGTTGCAGCTTACATTCACGAGCAGCGATTGTACCTGGATCCGGTGCAGGGCAGGAAAGGAAACTAGAGATGCAGCAACAGATACAAGAAATTCAAAGTAAGTTGAGTAAGAAATTATCGGAAAAACGATTTACGCATACGATAGGAGTGCTTTATACGGCAGAAGCGCTGGCAATGCGCTACGGAGAAGATTTAGATAAGGCGGCGTATGCGGCGGTATTGCACGATTGTGCAAAATATTGCAGTGGCGAGCAGATGCTTCAAAAGTGTCGTAAATACAATATTGAGATTTCAGAGGTGGAACAGAAGAATCCGTCGCTTCTTCATGCAAAACTTGGAGTCTATTATGCGAAACATCGTTACGAAATTGATGATGAGCAGATATTGGCTGCAATTCGCTGGCATACGACAGGAAGACCGGAGATGACCTTGTTGGAGAAAATAGTATTTTTGGCAGACTATATTGAGCCCAACCGCAAATTGATACCGGGACTTACACAGGTACGTCAGATAGCATTTTGTGATATTGATAAGGCAGTGTGCATGACGTTAGAAAATACAGTTTCGTATCTAAAAGGAAGCAGCCGCGGGATGAAATGTTTTGATCCGAATACCAAACAGGCATATGAGTATTATAAACAATATCAATAAACAATCGTAGAAAGGATATAATAATTATGACAGAACAGAAAAAAATGGCAAAGATCGTATATGAGGCATTAGACGAAAAGAAAGGTTATGATATTAAATTGATCGACATTTCTGAGATTACAATGATCGCAGATTATTTTGTGATCGCAAGTGGGGACAGTACCACGCAGATCCAAGCGATGATCAATAATGTTGAGGAGCATATGCACAAAAACGGATATGCCGTAAAACGTGTCGAAGGTAATAAAAACAGTACTTGGGTATTGATGGACTTTGGCGATGTGATCGTGCACATTTTTGATAAAGAGGATCGCCTGTTTTATGATCTGGAGCGTATTTGGGCAGACGGTAAGGTGCTGCAGGCAGACTCGCTATAGTTTAACAGCCTTCAAATAGAAAATTTGTTCGGAACATTTGTTTGACACTACAGAACATATGTGTTACTCTGTTAATGATGAGACTGCCCATATCGTGTGCAGCAGTATATATAACACACATTGTTTGTTAGATGAGCAGATGCACTGTATTATGCAGAACATGCGCAGTAGATTATTTGATAGAACGAATACAGGAATTGGAGGCATATTTATGGCTAAAGGTAAAATATCTGCAAAGCAGGAAGAAATATTAGAGTATATTAAATCACAGACATTACAGCGCGGATATCCGCCGGCTGTACGTGAGATCTGTGATGCGGTACATTTGAAATCAACTTCATCTGTACACTCTCATCTCGAGACGCTGGAGAAGAATGGTTATATTCGTCGTGATCCAACGAAACCTCGTGCGATTGAGATCATTGATGATGAATTTAATCTGGCGCGAAGAGAGATCGTAAATGTTCCGGTGATTGGGGAGATTGCAGCAGGAGAACCCATTTTTGCAGAGCAGAATATCGAGGGGTATTTTCCATTACTTCCAGAGGATGTACCGACAGGAGAATCATTTATGTTGAAAGTGCGTGGAGAGAGTATGATCAATGTCGGAATCTATGATGGTGACAAGATATTGGTAAAGAAGCAGAACACTGCGAGAAATGGTGAGATTGTGGTTGCTTTAGTGGAAGACTCTGCTACGATCAAGACTTTTTATAAAGAGGATGGGCATTATCGTTTGCAACCTGAAAACGATACAATGGATCCGATCATTGTCGATCGGGTTGAGATTTTAGGTAAGCTTGCCGGATTATACAGAACATATCGTTAGCAGCAGATATGACACCAAGAAATTTCTTTACCGGAGCTCTATACTCTATAAATAAGTAGGAGAGAAAGGCGGACAGTAAGTTGCAAAAACTAAAGGCGGATATTAAGAATAGACAGTTTAAGAACTGCTATCTGTTTTATGGAGAGGAAGATTATCTCAAACGTCTTTATAGAGACAGCTTAAAGGCTGCTGTTTTAAATGGCGGAGATGATATGAACTGTACGCGGTTCCAAGGTAAAGAAACAGATGTGGTGCAGATCAAAGATCTTGCTGATACACTGCCCTTTTTTAGTGATTATCGATTGATCATTGTGGAAAATTCCGGTCTGTTTAAGTCGGCAAATGATCTTGCAGATTATCTGCCAAATATGCCGGACTCTACAATCTTACTTTTTGTGGAGAGTGAGATTGATAAACGTAACCGCCTGTATAAGTATGTCAACAAATGCGGATATGCGGTTGAAATGAAGCCGATGAACGATCGGGAGATCAAGCTGTGGACTGTAGGGATCCTCAAGCAGGCAGGAAAGAAGATGAGGGAGAATACAGCAGAGTATTTTTTGGGATTGATCGATAATGATATGTATCATGTGAAAAATGAACTGGATAAATTGATCGGTTTTGTCGGCGATCGCGATGAGATCACGAAAGAGGATGTCGATGAAATTGCGTGTGTACAAGTGAATGGACAGATTTTTCAGATGATGGATGCAGTCGCTTCCGGTGATCAGAAGCGGGCGATGAAATTGTATCGGGATCTCTTGGAACTTCGAGAGAGTGCAATGTCCATTTTGTACTTGTTATCGAGACACTTTAATATATTACTGCAGATAAATGATTTAGGGAGTGGAGTCCCAAAGGGAGAAATTGCACGAAAAGTTGGAATTCCGCCCTTTTCTGTGGGGAGATACCAAAGTCAGAGTCGTCATTTTTCGACAGCGAAGCTTAAGGAAATGCTGGAACAGTGTGTAGAGACAGAATATCTGTTTAAGCGTGGACGGATTGAGGATCAAATAGGTGTAGAATTATTGTTAGTACAATTTACGAAGCAGTAATTTTGACAGATGAAAATACTTATGATATAATACTCGAAGTGTGCTCAATTTACGAGCTTCTTTGAAACTTCATTATATGCTGTGAATCGTGTACAATGATTCAGGATAATGAGTCTTACTGAGCTTTAAGGGCTATATATATGGAGAGTTGTCCGAGAGGTCGAAGGTGCATCACTCGAAATGATGTGTCGGTGAGAACTGACCGAGGGTTCGAATCCCTCACTCTCCGTTTCATGTTATGAAATTTTATAGATCGGTGTTACGCTTTAAGAGTGTAACATCGATCTTTTGTATTATGGGATTAAGGCGTCAAAGGTCCTTGATCATCATAAAACAATGCTTTGTTTTCTTATTGAAATAAAATGATCAATTGAAAATGGAGGAACTTTATGAATGGGAACAAAAGAAAAATAAGTAAAACGATTATTTACTTTAGAAAACAAATAAAACATATAAATTCACAAAATAATATTGCTTTTTTGAGAAAAAAACCGTATAATATCAACAAGTTGATGAACAAAGGGGTTCAGCAATGAGAGAATTCATGGGCTTTTCCTGAAGTGGAAAGAGCTTGCGTGTGGTCTCTGTTGCTGGACTCCTTTTTTGTTGGATAGGAGGAATAACATGGCTAAGGAAAAAGCGAGAAACAATGCGCAATCTGAAATTGCAAAGGCAATGCAGGTGGTCGATCATGAAAAAAGAGGACTTTATGATCCTCGTTTTGAACATGATAACTGTGGTATCGGTGCAATCGTCAATATTAAAGGTAACAAGACGCATGATACCGTTTCGGGAGCATTGGACATTGTAGAGAAACTGGAACATCGTGCCGGCAAAGATGCAGAAGGAAAAACCGGTGATGGTGTTGGTATTTTATTACAGATCTCCCACAATTTCTTTAAGAAAGCGGTTGCTCCATTAGGAATTGAGCTTGGAGAAGAGCGGGATTATGGTATTGGTATGTTTTTCTTCCCACAGGATGAATTGAAGAAAAATCAGGCAAAGAAGATGTTTGAGGTCATCGTCGAAAAAGAGGGACTGGAATTTTTAGGATGGCGTGAAGTTCCGGTATCGCCAAAGGTGTTAGGACATAAGGCGTTAGAGTGCATGCCATGCATCATGCAGGCATTTGTAAAGCGTCCGGAAGATGTGGAACGAGGCTTAGACTTCGATAGAATGTTATATGTAGCGAGACGTGTATTCGAACAGAGTAACGATGATACCTATGTCGTATCGTTTTCCAGTAGAACGATCGTATATAAAGGAATGTTTTTGGTGGGACAGCTTCGTTTGTTCTTTGAAGATCTGCAAAGCCCGGAATATCAATCTGCGATTGCAATTGTTCATTCCCGTTTTAGTACGAACACAAACCCAAGCTGGATGAGAGCACATCCGAATCGTTTTATCGTTCATAATGGTGAGATTAACACGATTGTCGGTAATGCTGATAAAATGTTAGCGCGTGAAGAGACAATGGAAAGTCATTATCTTGCTAATGAGTTTAGCAAGGTGCTTCCGGTCGTTAATCCGAACGGATCTGATTCCGCCAGACTTGATAACACATTGGAGTTTTTGGTAATGAGTGGTATGGAACTTCCACTTGCTGTCATGATCACAATACCGGAACCGTGGGAAAATGATATGAGTGTAAGTCAGAAAAAGAGAGACTTTTATCAGTACTATGCAACGATGATGGAGCCATGGGATGGACCGGCTTCTATCTTGTTTTCCGATGGTGATTATATGGGTGCCGTACTCGACAGAAACGGACTCCGCCCATCTAGATATTACATTACGACAGATGATCAGTTGATCTTATCTTCTGAAGTTGGTGTATTTGAAATTCCACCGGAAAAAATCGTGAAGAAAGACCGCCTTCGTCCGGGACGTATGCTTTTGGTTGATACAGTCAAGGGTGAATTGATTGACGATGATGTATTAAAAGAGCAGTATGCGTCTCGTCAGCCATATGGCGAATGGTTATATAACAATTTGATCACTCTTCAGGAAATCCATATTCCAAATCAAAAAGTAGAGCAGATGAGTGACGAGGAAAGAGTTCGTCTGCAAAAAGCATTTGGATATACTTTTGAGGAATATAAGACATCTATCCTGCCGATGGCACAAAATGGAGCAGAGCCGATCGGAGCGATGGGTACAGATACGCCGTTGCCGATGCTTTCTGAGAAACCGCAGCCATTATTTAACTATTTTAAGCAGTTATTTGCACAGGTAACAAATCCGCCGATCGATGCGATCCGTGAGGAGATTGTAACTTCTACGAGTGTTTATATTGGACAGGATGGTAATCTGTTAGAGGAAAAGGCAGAAAACTGCAAAATGCTCAAGATCAAAAATCCAATCCTTACAGATACGGATCTTCTTAAGATCAAGACACTGAATAAAGATGGATTTAAGGTGGAAGAAATTCCGATCACGTATTATAAAAATACATCATTAAAAAAGGCGTTGGATCGTCTTTGCTTAGAGGCAGACCGTGCGTATAAAGAGGGCGCAAATATTTTGATCCTGACAGACCGTGGTGTAGATGAAAATCACGTTGCGATCCCGTCTCTGCTGGCTACGGCAACGATGCAGCATCACTTGGTAACAACCAAGAAAAGAACAAGCGTTGATATGATACTTGAGACAGCAGAACCAAGAGAAGTACATCATTTTGCAACTTTATTGGGTTATGGTGCAAGTGCTATTAATCCGTATCTTGCACATAGCACGATCAAGGAATTGATCGACAATGGAATGCTGGACAAAGATTATTATGCAGCAGTAGATGATTACGATGCAGCTGTCTTACATGGCATTGTAAAAATTGCCTCTAAAATGGGTATTTCAACAATTCAATCTTATCAGGGATCAAAGATCTTTGAGGCGATTGGTATTGATCAGGATGTAATTGAAAAATATTTTACGAATACAGTTAGCTGTGTGGGTGGAATTACTTTGGAAGATATCCAAAATCAGGTAGATGAACTTCATTCTTCTGCATTTGATCCGTTAGGACTTCGCGTAGACTTGAATTTGGAGAGCAGAGGACAGCATAAGGCAAGAGGCGGTAAAGAAGCCCATCTTTATAATCCGGAAACGATCCATTTGCTGCAGCAATCAACGTGGACAGGAAGTTATGATCTGTTTAAGCAGTATACCAAGACTGTTGATGAAAAAGAAAACAAGATGACCCTGCGCAGTATGCTTGACTTCAAGTTCCCGAAGAAAGGCATTCCAATCGATGAAGTTGAGAGTGTGGACGAGATTGTGAAGCGTTTTAAGACCGGAGCAATGTCTTATGGATCTATTTCTCAAGAAGCACACGAGACGTTGGCAATCGCTATGAATCGTTTGCATGGTAAGTCCAATAGTGGCGAGGGCGGTGAGAGTCTGGAACGTCTTGAGACAGCCGGTGCCCCGGACAGCAGATGCTCTGCGATCAAGCAGGTGGCATCAGGACGATTTGGTGTCACTTCCCGTTATTTGGTAAGTGCTAAGGAGATTCAGATTAAGATGGCTCAGGGCGCTAAGCCGGGTGAAGGTGGTCATTTGCCGGGTGGTAAAGTGTATCCTTGGATCGCCAAGACAAGACATTCAACACCTGGTGTCAGCTTGATCTCCCCGCCACCGCATCATGATATTTATTCGATCGAAGATCTGGCACAGTTGATCTACGATCTGAAAAACAGTAATAAAGATGCCAGGATTTCTGTTAAACTGGTTTCTGAAGCAGGTGTCGGAACTGTCGCAGCCGGTGTTGCCAAAGCCGGAGCTGCAGTTATCTTGATCTCCGGATATGATGGAGGTACCGGAGCAGCACCGAGAAGTTCGATCTACAATGCCGGACTTCCTTGGGAACTGGGACTTGCAGAGACTCACCAGACATTGATCATGAATGGCCTTCGATCCCGTGTTATGATCGAGACAGATGGTAAATTAATGACCGGTCGTGATGTTCTCGTGGCAGCATTGCTCGGTGCAGAGGAGTATGGTTTTGCAACAGCTCCGTTAGTTACTATGGGTTGTGTCATGATGCGTGTCTGCAATCTTGATACTTGTCCTGTAGGTGTTGCAACACAGAATCCGGAACTTCGTAAGCGTTTTATGGGCAAACCGGAATACGTTGAGAACTTTATGCGTTTTATTGCGCAGGAACTTCGCGAATATATGGCAGCACTTGGAATTCGCAAGGTCAATGATCTGATCGGACGTACTGATCTGCTGAAGATCAAGGATGGTGAAGAAGAGAAGGCAAAACACATTGATCTTAGTGCGATACTGGATGCAAGTTTTGCGGGTGAGCGCAAAGAAAATAAATTTAATCCAAAAAATAAATTTGATTTCGAACTTGAGAAGACAATGGACGAAAAGGTGTTCCTTCCTAAGTTGAAAACAGCATTGGAGACTGGTGAAAAAGCTAAGATTTCCGTGAATGTTACGAACTTAAACCGCTCCCTGGGAACGATTCTCGGCTCTGAGATCACCAAGAGGTTCCATGAAGGATTGGAAGCAGATACGATCACTGTAGAATGTCATGGCAGCGGTGGACAGAGTTTTGGAGCATTTATTCCAAAAGGACTTAAATTGGAGTTGATTGGTGATTCCAACGATTATATGGGAAAAGGTTTATCCGGTGGAACAATCGTTGTCTATCCTGAGAAAGGATCTAATTTTAAGGCAGAGGATAACATTATTATCGGTAACGTTGCACTGTATGGAGCAACCAGCGGTAAAGCATTTATTAATGGTATCGCCGGAGAACGTTTTTGTGTCAGAAATTCTGGTGCAACGGCTGTTGTAGAGGGTGTCGGTGATCACGGATGTGAGTACATGACCGGTGGACGTGTCGTCGTACTGGGGCCGACGGGCAAGAACTTTGCAGCCGGAATGAGCGGCGGTGTTGCTTATGTTTTGGATGAAAACAGTGACCTTTATCTGAAGTTAAACAAGGAACTGGTATCCAGCGAACCGGTAACGGATAAATATGATGTCTTAGATCTGAAAGCAATGATCGAAGAACATGTTGCTGCAACAGGTTCCGAAAAGGGACAGATGGTGTTAGATCACTTTAGCGAGTATCTTCCGAAATTTAAGAAGATTATCTCTTATGACTATAGTAGAATGTTGCAATTGATCGCTCAGATGGAAGAGAGAGGTTTAAGCTATGAACAGGCACAGATCGAAGCATTCTACGCACACAAGAACCAGTAAACAGGCATAAGTTAAAAGATGGAGGAAAAAGCGATGGGAAAACCTACGGGATTTATGGAATATGAACGAAAAGACAATGCGGCAATAGAACCGCTAGAGCGCATCAAAAACTTTAATGAATTTCATGCACCAATGCGTGAAAAAGACCGTAAAGAGCAGGCAGCACGTTGTATGAACTGTGGAGTGCCGTTTTGCCAGTCGGGCATGATGATCGGTGGAATGGCCTCCGGATGCCCTCTGAATAATCTGGTTCCGGAGTGGAATGATCTGATCTACCGTGGCAACTATGAGAAAGCTCTGCAAATGCTGCGTCAGACGAATAACTTTCCGGAATTTACATCAAGAGTGTGTCCTGCCTTATGTGAAGCAGCTTGTACCTGCGGTTTGCATGATACACCGGTCACTTGCAAGGCGAACGAAAATTATATTGTGGAGTATGGATATCGACATGGCTTGATGGAAGCAAATCCACCAAAGGTACGTACCGGAAAGAAGATTGCGATCGTTGGATCAGGCCCTTCCGGACTTGCGGCAGCAGATCAGTTAAACAAACGTGGTCACAGTGTTACGGTTTATGAGAGAAACGATCATATCGGAGGCTTACTGATGTACGGCATTCCAAATATGAAATTGGAAAAATGGGTGATCGACCGTAAGCAGAAAGTCATGGAGAAGGAAGGTATCAGATTTGTTGTCAATGCGAATGTCGGCAAAGATATTAAAGCGTCCGATCTGTTGCAGCAGTATGACAGTGTGATCTTATGCTGCGGTGCATCCAATCCGAGAGATATTAAGGCTCCGGGGCGTGAGGCAGATGGCATTTATTTTGCAGTTGACTTTTTGACGCGTTCTACCAAAAACGTATTAACCGGTGAAAAGAAAAACTGGGTCAACACCAAAGGAAAAAATGTCGTAGTGATCGGTGGTGGAGATACCGGTAATGATTGTGTTGGTACGGCGGTACGTCAGGGTGCAAAGAGTGTCGTACAGATTGAGATGATGCCAAAACTTCCGGATCAGAGAGCACAGAATAACCCATGGCCTGAGTGGCCAAGAGTCTGCAAGACAGATTATGGTCAGGAAGAGGCAATCGCTGTATATGGACAGGATCCACGTATTTATCAGGCAACCGTTAAGGAATTTATAGCCGATAAAAACGGCAGGCTTAAGAAAGTTAAGCTTGTCAAACTGGAGCCGAAAAAGGATCCTAAGACCGGACGAATGAATATGACAGAGATCGCCGGCAGTGAGTTTGAGATCCCGGCAGACTTCGTGTTGATTGCAGCCGGTTTCTTGGGAACACAGGATTATATCGCAAAAGCGTTTGGCGTAAAACTGAATGCCCGCACTAATGTGGAGACGGAACCGGGCAGCTACAAGACAAATATAGATAAAGTATATACGGCCGGTGATATGCACCGTGGACAGTCATTAGTCGTATGGGGTATCAACGAGGGACGTCATGTCGCCAAAGAGGTAGATAAGGCGCTCATGGGCTATACCAATCTGGAATAGTTCGAAAGAAGCCTGCAAAGCATTTCCTTGCTTTGATAAGATTATGTGGACTTTAGTCCCCTGATCTTTTATAACAAAATCCAACAAGAAGAGCGTCGCACTTTCAAAAAGTGTTGACGCTCTTCTCATTTATAGGTATAATAGGATGAATGTGTAAATTGGTATAATAGGGTCAAAAAATATACGGTTTTATATCAGTTCTATAACAGAGAAAAACCGTATGGAAAAGACATAGTTAGCATGATGAGCCCCTTACACAGGCGCAGAATGGAGGACATGATGGCAAAGTATACCAGACAGGATATACTGGATTTGATTGAAGAAGAAGATGTTAAGTTTATACGACTTCAGTTTACCGATATTGCCGGTAATCTGAAAAATACGGCAACAACAGTTGATCAGATCGACAAGATCCTAAGCGGTCGGTGTCGATTTAACTGTGCAGCGGTAGACGGATTCCGTGGTGTTGGCTATGAAGAACTGTTTTTGGTTCCGGATTTGGATACGTTTGTAACTTTTCCGTGGAGACCACAGAACGGCAAAGTGGCACGTTTTATTTGTGACATTGTTAAGCCGGATGGTACTCCGTTTAAGGGAAGCAGCCGTTATATTCTAAAAAAGGTCATCGCAGAGGCAGAGCAGATGGGATATACACTTGATGTAGGTATCAAGCATGAATTCTTCCTGTTCGATCTGGATGAAAATGGAGAGCCGACCAATCAGTCATCCGAACGGGGCGGCTATTTTGATGTTGGGCCTTCTGATGGCGGTGAGAATACAAGACGTGACATGGTATTATATTTGGCAGACATGGGCATTGAAGTGGAAAGCTCCTATCATTCGGATGAGGCGGCGCAACATGCTTTGGAGATGGCACACGATAATGCACTGACAGTGGCGGATAATATCATGACGACTCGTCTGGTAGTACGAACTGTCGCAAAACGACACGGTGTACATGCAACGTTCATGCCGAAGCCTCGTAAGCATGTCAAAGGTTCTGGTGCGCATTTTACGTTTTCATTGAGCAAAAATGGCAAGAACATCTTTTGCAGCGACAGTGATGAACATGGCATTAGCGCGGATGGGTATCAGTTTATGGCGGGAATGCTTCGTCATATGAAGGGGATGAGCCTGATCACAAATCCAATCGTGAACTCCTATAAGCGCTTGATACCGGGATATTTAGCACCGGTTGCGGTTGGCTGGTCGTTTACCAATGATAGTCCACTGATCCGCTTAACGTCGATTGGTGGAGACGGGGCGCGTATCGTGTTGCGCAGTCCGGATGGGGCTTCTAATCCATATCTCGTGATTGCAGCCTGTCTGGCAGCAGGATTGCAAGGGATCCGAGAGGGCTTGGTTCCACCGCGGTCAATGGAAGAAAGTGAAGGAGAGAACAATCCACAGGGCAATCTTCCGCGAACCCTGCATGAAGCTGTTAAACAGTTTGAACAGGATGAGCTGTTAAATAGTGTGTTAGAAAGCCACATTAAGAATCACATGATCCACACCAAAGAGGCAGAGTGGAATGAGTACTGCAAGCAGGTAACACTTTGGGAAAGAGAGAAATATCTGGGAACGATATAAACATTCTTAAAGCGTGATAGGAGGTTTGCTGACAGCATGGCAGATATTATTATCGCTTTTCCAAAGATTGAAGATGCTAAAAATCTTCGGCGGATTTTGAATAAAAATGGTCATGATGTCACCCTTGTGTGTGACAGTGGGGCACAGATTGTAAGTGCTGTAAATTCGCTTGATGGCGGAATTGTTATTTGTGGTTATCGCTTCTCGGATATGCATTATTCCGAGATTCACGAATATCTCCCTAAGGGGTTTCAGATGTTATTGCTGGCATCACCGGTAAAACTGGCAGACTGCGATGTGCGCGGTCTGATGGCACTACCGATGCCCTTTAAGGTACAGGATCTGATGAGCACCTTGGAAATAATGCTATCACAGTATTATCGATGGTGTAAGAAGCAAAAGAAAAAGCCAAAGGCACGCTCTGAGCAGGATCAGAAAAAGATCGTTACGGCAAAAGAGCTGTTAATGGATCGAAACCACATAACAGAAGAGGAAGCACATCACTATATACAAAAAATAAGTATGGACAGTGGTACCAACATGGTTGAGACTGCTGAAATGATACTAGAACTGAACGGAAAGGAATGGGATCTATGATGACAAAAGCGTTTTTGATCTTAGAAGACGGAACTGTCTTTGAAGGTAAAAGTATGGGAGCACAGAAAGAAGTGATCAGTGAAATTGTATTTAATACATCGATGACTGGTTATTTGGAGGTACTGACTGATCCTAGTTATGCAGGGCAGGCAGTAACGATGACTTATCCTTTGATTGGTAATTATGGCGTATGTTATGCAGATATGGAGTCGAAAAAAGGCTGGCCGGATGGTTTTATCGTAAGAGAGTTATCCCGTATGCCGAGCAATTTCCGTTCGGAAGATTCGATACAGCATTTCTTGGAAGAAAATGATATTCCGGGAATTTACGGAATTGATACCCGTGCTTTAACGAAAATCTTGCGTGAAAAGGGAACGATGAATGGAATGATCACCACAAATGAGAATTATGATCTGGAGGAAATTTTACCAAAGCTCAAAGATTATAAAGTGGTTGGTGTAGTAGAAAAAGTATCCTGCAAAGAGAAAGAAACGTACAAACCGGGAGATATCGGCTCTGAGGAAGTGCCGGTAGAGCGAAAAGTGGTTGTGATCGATGTTGGAACGAAGAAGAATATTATACGCTGTCTGTTAAATCGTGGATGCGAAGTTACTGTTTATCCACAGAATTTTGCGGCACAGGATGTTATCGCAGAGCAGCCGGACGGCATTATGATCACTAATGGACCGGGAGATCCTTCCGAGTGTACGGCAGTGATCGAGCAGATCCGCGTTTTGGCAGGATCCGGTATTCCGATCTTTGCGATTTGTTTGGGACATCAGTTGATGGCACTTGCACATGATGCTAAAACCTATAAAATGAAATATGGACACCGCGGTGCGAATCATCCGGTAAAGAATCTGGAAACAGGAAAGGTATATATTTCATCACAGAACCATGGATATGTGGTTGATGCAGACTCCATTGACAAGTCGGTGGCAGAGCCGTGGTTTATCAATGTCAATGATAAAACCGTAGAGGGCCTTTTGTACTTAAATGAACCGATCAAAACGGTACAGTTTCATCCGGAGGCAAATGCGGGCCCAAAGGATTCCGAACTGCTCTTTGATGAGTTTATGAAAATGATGAGTAAATAATAGACACAGTCAATAAAATACAAAAAGAAATGAGGTTTTCGTATGCCAAAGTTAGAAGGAATTAAGCGAGTATTAGTAATAGGTTCCGGTCCGATCATTATCGGACAGGCTGCTGAGTTTGATTATGCCGGAACGCAGGCGTGCCGCTCTTTGAAAGAAGAGGGCATGGAGGTTATTTTAGTAAACTCCAATCCGGCGACGATCATGACGGATAAAGATATTGCAGATAAAGTATATATCGAGCCTCTTACGGTTGAAGTGCTCGAACACATTATTGAGGTTGAGAAGCCGGACAGTCTTTTGCCGAATATGGGTGGGCAGGCCGGACTGAACTTAGGAATGGAATTAGCAGAGTCCGGATTTTTAGAGTCTCATGGCGTGAAACTTCTCGGAACAACAGCGGAGACGATCCGTAATGCAGAGGGACGCCAGGAATTTAAGGATATGATGGAGCGCATCGGTGAGCCTTGTGCACCATCTGAATTGGTGGAAAATATTGAAGACGGCGTTGCGTTTGCTGAAAAGATCGGTTATCCGGTGGTTCTTCGTCCGGCGTACACCTTGGGTGGTTCCGGCGGTGGTATTGCACATAACCGTGAAGAATTGGAGGAGATCTTATCAAATGGACTTCGTCTTTCTCGTGTAGGACAGGTGCTTGTTGAGCGCTGCATCGCCGGTTGGAAAGAGATAGAGTATGAAGTTATGCGTGACAGCAACGGAACCTGTATTACGGTATGTAATATGGAGAACTTAGATCCGGTTGGTGTACATACCGGTGATAGTATCGTTGTTGCACCATCACAGACGTTGTCGGATAAAGAGTATCAGATGCTTCGTACTTCTGCACTTCGTATTATTGATGAACTTGGTATTACCGGTGGATGTAACGTACAGTTCGCCTTACATCCGACCTCTTTTGAATATATTGTTATCGAGGTAAACCCTCGTGTGAGCCGTTCTTCTGCATTAGCATCAAAGGCAACCGGATATCCGATCGCCAAAGTATCTGCGAAGATCGCGCTGGGATACACATTAGATGAGATCCCGAACGCGGTAACAGGTAAGACGTATGCTAGTTTTGAGCCGGCACTTGATTATGTGGTTGTCAAGATTCCAAGACTTCCTTTTGATAAATTTATTACGGCAAAACGTACATTGACAACACAGATGAAAGCAACCGGAGAGGTTATGAGTATCTGTACCAGCTTTGAGGGCGGATTGATGAAAGCACTTCGTTCTCTGGCACAGCATGTGGACTGCTTAGAAACCGGTGATTATGATAATATGTCTGATGAGGAAGTATTAGAACAGCTTCATGTAGTTGATGACCGCCGCATTTACTTGATCGCAGAGATTCTTCGCCGTGGTATTGCAAGTTATGATCGTATCCACGAGGTCACAATGATCGATGAATGGTTCATTGATAAGATCGCGATCTTAGTGGAAATGGAAAAGAAGATCAAAGCTTGTGGAGGCAAGTTAGATAAAGAACTTCTCAAAGAGGCAAAGCGTATGGAATTCCCGGATAACGTGATCGCACGTTGGACAGGAAAAACAGAAGAGGAGATCAAGAACCTTCGCTATGAGTATGGTATCACCGCAGCGTTTAAGATGGTAGATACCTGCGCAGCAGAATTTGCTTCCGAAACGCCGTATTATTACAGCTGTTTTGATGGCGAAAACGAAGTGGAAGATAACCACGAACGCAAAAAGATCATGGTACTCGGTTCCGGCCCGATCCGAATCGGACAGGGTATCGAGTTTGACTATTGCTCTGTACACAGTGTGTGGGCGTTATCGCAGGAAGGTTATGAGACGATCATTGTAAATAACAACCCTGAGACGGTAAGTACAGACTTTGATATCGCTGATAAATTGTATTTTGAGCCGTTGACACCAGAGGATGTTGAGAATATCGTTCGTTTGGAAAAACCGGATGGAGCAGTTGTGCAGTTCGGTGGACAGACAGCAATCAACCTGACAGAATCCTTGATGAAAATGGGCGTTAAAATATTAGGAACCAGTGCAAAGAACGTTGATGCTGCGGAGGATAGAGAACTTTTTGATGATATTTTGGAGGAGTGCTGCATTCCTCGTGCAAAGGGTGACACTGTCTTTACAACAGAAGAAGCGCTTAAGGTAGCTAATGAACTTGGATATCCGGTGCTTATCCGTCCTTCCTATGTACTGGGGGGACAGGGTATGCAGATTGCCGTGAATGATAAGGATATTGTAGAATTTATGGCAGTGATCAACCGTTATCATCAGGAGCATCCGATCCTCATTGATAAATATCTGATGGGCAAGGAGATCGAAGTGGATGCGGTATGTGATGGCGAGGATATTTTGATCCCTGGAATTATGGAGCACATTGAGCGTGCAGGTATTCATTCCGGAGATAGTATCTCTGTTTATCCGGCACAGACAATTTCTGAAAAGATTCAGAATGTGCTTGTTGACTATACAAGAAAATTAGCGCGTTCACTGCATGTTATTGGATTGATCAACATTCAGTTTATCGTATATCAGGATGAGGTGTATGTGATCGAAGTAAATCCTCGTTCCAGCCGAACCGTTCCATATATCAGTAAAGTGACGGGTATCCCGATCGTTGATCTGGCCTCCCGTGTGATCCTTGGTGCGAAGATCAGAGATCTTGGTTATGAGCCGGGGCTTGCACCAAAGGCAGCATATTTGGCAATTAAGATGCCGGTATTCTCCTTCGAAAAGCTTCGCGGCGCGGAGATCAGCTTGGGACCGGAAATGAAATCTACCGGTGAGTGTCTGGGTATTGCCAAGACGTTTAATGAGGCGTTGTATAAAGCATTCTTAGGCGCAGGCGTTGATCTTCCAAAGCATAAAAAGATGATACTCAGCGTGAAGGATGCGGATAAGTTAGAGGCTGTCGATATTGCACGTCGTTTCAAGGCTCTTGGATATGAGATCTTTGCAACGAGAAATACTGCCAGAGTATTAAATGAGCATGGCGTACAGGTTGTGGCTGTAAACCGTATCAATGAAGAGTCACCGACACTGATGGATCTGCTGTTAGAGCATCAGATCGATCTGGTTATCGATACACCAACGCACGGCGATAAGTTAAAGGATGGCTTCCTGATCCGCCGTACAGCAATTGAGACCGGTGTAAATTGTTTAACATCTTTGGATACGGCAGATGCACTGCTTACCAGTTTGGAAAACGAGGAAGATAAGTTATCTATCGTCGATATTGCTACAATTTCAGAAGGTGCAAAATAAGACGTTCGTGCTAAGCGGGCCGTTTTAGAAGAAGTATGAAATCAATATAGAAAAGGGGCGAAAACCATGGAAAAATATGGTGTAAACGAACTTCGTAAAAAGTATTTGAATTTTTTTGAAAGCAAAGGTCATTTGGCAATGAAAAGTTTCTCTTTGGTGCCACATAATGACAACAGCTTGCTGCTGATCAATGCCGGTATGGCTCCTCTGAAGCCATATTTCACCGGACAGGAGATCCCGCCGAGAAGACGCGTGACTACATGTCAGAAATGTGTACGTACCGGCGATATTGAAAATGTCGGAAAGACAGCGAGACATCTCACGTTCTTTGAGATGCTCGGTAATTTCTCCTTTGGAGATTATTTCAAGCACGAAGCACTTGCCTGGTCTTGGGAGTTTTTGACGGAAGTGCTGAAAATGGATCCGGATAGATTATATCCATCAATCTATGGAGAGGATGAGGAAGCTTACGACATCTGGACAAAAGAGATTGGCGTTCCGGGTGAAAAGATCACACGTTTTTATCGTGATGAGAACGGTGAGTGTGATAACTTCTGGGAGCATGGTGCAGGTCCTTGTGGTCCATGTTCTGAGATCTATTATGATCGCGGTGAAAAATACGGCTGTGGAAAGCCGGATTGTAAAGTCGGCTGCGAGTGTGACCGCTTTATGGAGATCTGGAATAATGTATTTACCCAGTTTGATGGGGATGGCAAAGGTGGCTATACCGAATTAGAGAATAAAAATATTGATACCGGTATGGGACTTGAGCGTTTGGCAGTTGTTGTACAGGATGTCGATTCCGTATATGACATTGATACGATGAAAGCAATCCGTGATAAGATCTGTGAGTTGGCCGGTACAACGTATCAGAGTGATGAAGCAAAAGACGTTTCCATTCGTTTGATCACAGATCATATTCGCTCCTCTACATTTATGATCTCTGATGGTATCATGCCTAGTAATGAAGGACGCGGCTACGTTCTTCGTCGTTTGATCCGCCGTGCTGTACGTCATGGACGTAAACTTGGAATTGACAAGCAGTTTATGGCAGAACTTGCCCAAACAGTTATTGCAGAGTCTAAGGATGGTTATCCGGAGTTAGAGGATAAAAAAGAGTTTATTTTGCAGGTATTGTCTCAGGAGGAAGGAAAGTTTGACAAAACGATCGATCAGGGACTTACCATTCTGACACAGATGCAGGAAGAGCTGGAAGCGTCCGGAGCCAAAGAACTGAAAGGTGCCGATGCATTTAAATTGTATGATACGTATGGATTCCCGTTGGATCTTACTTTGGAGATCATGCAGGAAAAGGGATATACGGTCGATGAAAAAGGATTTGCGGCTGCCATGCAGGAACAGAAAGAAAAGGCAAGAGGAGCTCGCAAGACAACCAATTATATGGGCGCAGAAGAGACAGTTTATCAGCATATCGACCCAACGATCACCAGTAAATTTGTCGGATATGACCGTTTAACACACAATTCCAAGATTTCTGTTCTGACAACAGAAGAGGAGGTAGTATCTGCTCTTACGGATGGTCAGACGGGAACGATCATTGTAGATGAGACGCCATTTTATGCAACAATGGGTGGTCAGACTGCTGATAAGGGAACGATTACAGAAGGCGATAATGAGTTTGCAGTGAAAGATACGATCCATCTGCAGGGTGGACGTATTGGACATGTTGGTGTTGTTACCAAGGGTATGTTTAAGGTTGGCGATACTGTTACCTTGACTGTGGATGCTGCAAATCGACAGAATACCGGTAAGAATCACAGTGCAACTCATTTGCTGCAAAAAGCACTTCGTATAGTGCTTGGAAGCCATGTTGAGCAGGCAGGTTCTTATGTGGATGCAGAGCGTCTTCGTTTTGACTTTACACATTTCTCTGCGATGACAGACGAAGAGATTGCAAAGGTAGAGGCAATCGTTAATGAACAGATTGCCAAAAATCTGCAGGTTGTCACAGAAGAGATGTCTGTCGAAGAGGCTAAGAAGACAGGTGCTATGGCGTTGTTTGGTGAAAAATATGGAGATAAAGTTCGTGTAGTACAGATGAAGGCAGACGGAGAGGAAGCTTTCAGTGTGGAGCTTTGTGGTGGTACGCATGTAGCAAATACCGGTGTGATCTCATATTTTAAGATTATTTCGGAAAGCGGTGTTGCGGCAGGTGTGCGCCGTATTGAAGCACTCACCGGTGATGGCTTGATGAAGCATTATGCAATGCAAGAAGAGCTTCTGAAAGAAGTTGCTAAGGCAGCTAAGGCAGAGCCGGCAAAGCTGTTGCAGAAAGTGACATCGTTGCAAGAAGAACTGAAAGCTCTGCAGAGTGAAAACGAGAAACTGAAAGCGAAGTTAGCCAATGATGCAGTGGGAGATGTTGACAGCAAGATCCAAGAAGTTAAAGGTATGAAGGTACTTGCGATGGATGTTCCGGACGTAGATATGAATGGTCTGCGTAATTTGGGCGACCAGATGAAAGAAAAGATTGGTGACGGCGTGGTTGTGCTGGCATCTGCTAATGATGGTAAAGTAACTCTGCTTGCGATGGCAACAGATGCAGCTATCAAAAATGGTGCACATGCCGGTAATCTGATCAAGGAGATCGCTTCCTTAGTTGGTGGCGGCGGTGGCGGTCGACCAAACATGGCTCAGGCGGGCGGTAAGAATCCTGCTGGAATCCCGGATGCATTGGCCAAAGTCGTTTCTGTTGTCGAAAGTCAGCTTGCGTAATGGAAGCGTGTTTATGGATAATTGCCAAAATTATACAGTGGATTTTGTATAAATCAGTACAAAAATGAATATTTGCCTTGATAAAGACACAAATTCCTATTATACTAATAGTGGAGTGGAAAATTTCCACTTCGCTATTTTATATTATATTTAATCATTAAGAAGGAGGATGATTATGAAAAAAATCAAAAGATTATTAGTTGTTGCTGCCTTGGCTTTGATTGTTGGTGCAACAGCAAAAGTGCAGACGCAGGCTGCAGTGACTGGTGTAAAGCAGATTGATGACAGCAAGAACAGCGTCAAGCTGCAGTGTAATGCAATTCTTGGTGCAGGCTACTATTATTTAGAGCTTAGTACAGATAACAGGAATTGGGTTGTTATGGATGTATCTTCGAATCCATCTTCATTATATGCAAGCTCTCTTACTTCAGGAACGACATACTATGCCCGCGTAGGTACATGTACAGATTATAATTACTCTGCAGGACTTGTGGCAGTTGGTAAGGCAAATGTATCGGCATCTATTGATGTAGTTACAGCTCCGGAGACAGGTGCAAGCAAGTTCGTACAGACAGGTGCTACCCAGACATCCTTTACCGGTACGTTCAGTGGATCGTTTGGTGCAAACTATTATCAGATCTATTATAATGATGTACTGCTTGGAGCAAGTACATCAACGACAGTTAAGACTTCCAGAAAGTTGACACCTGGTACAAGTTATTGGACATATGCATATCCATGCAGACGTTCCAGCTCCGGATATATTGCAAGAGGCTCCTACAGCTATGACTATATGAAGACGATGCGTCCGAAGGTAAGCACAAGTACATTTGGAATTACATCTGCACTTAGCAATATTAATGTATACTATATGGCGGTTTCCAATAACTATAACGTTGATGGTTTTCAGTGGCAGTTCTTTGTAAATGGCAAATTAAAGAAGACGGTTACGGAGTCATCTAGTTCTTTACGTATCGCTAATTTTATTAATGGTAAGGCAATTCAGTACCGTGTACGTCCATACATTGACTGTGGTGCCAAGAAGATTTACGGTGAGTGGTCCGGATTTAAGTCAATTGGATATGCAACAAAGGTTACAGGATCCTATAACAGAAAGTCAAAGAAACTTACTGTAAAGTGGTCTAAGGTTACCGGTGCAAAATCCTATACCGTGTCTATTTCAACCAAGCAGTCTAAGGGATTTAAGAAAGTAAAGACCGTGAAGGCTTCTAAAAGAAAGGTAGTTATTAAGAAGTATGGCAAGAAGAAACTCAAAAAGGGTAAGACCTATTGGATTCGTATTGTGCCAAACATTAAATCCGGGAAGAAGACGGTAGCATTAAAGACTTCAGGTGTATATAGCTACAGAATTCCTAGATACTAAAGCTTATAAACGATGGTAAACAATGAAAAAAGTTGTTGACTATTTGGCAAATTATGCTATAATATATTTCGTGCGTATGGAAATGCGATTTCCATGGTAAAATATATTACCCTATACAGTTGTGTATTGAAGCATAATCTACAACTGAGGGGAGGTTAGGTGTGAGACTATGTCAAATGTAATCGTAAAAGAGAATGAGACATTGGATAACGCTTTACGTCGTTTCAAAAGAAATTGTGCGAAAGCAGGAATCCAGCAGGAAATTCGTAAAAGAGAGCATTATGAGAAGCCAAGCGTTCGTCGTAAGAAGAAGTCTGAGGCAGCTCGTAAGCGCAAGTACTAAGAACTTTTTATGAATGTGTCATAGAAGGGGCATCATGCAAACAGCATGATGCCCCTTTTGACATGGTGAAGTCGCGCTTCGCAACAGCAGTTTTCTATTAATTAAAGAAAAAAGGTAAGCCAATAATGACTTACCTTTTAGTATGCGGAAGAAGGGACTTGAACCCTCACGTCGCTAAGCAACACTAGAACCTGAATCTAGCCTGTCTGCCAATTCCAGCACTTCCGCAAGCACGACTAATATACTAACATGTTATACGCTATTTGTCAATTTGTTTTTTTACTTTCGTTCATTTATTTTTGAAGATGAGTATTCATGAAGAAAACAAGGTGTGAAATGGTTGTGAACTGCAATATAATAATTGACTTATAGTTGTTTTTTGATAAAATAGAAGATAGCGTTTCTGCGTTTTGGACAAAAGGCAGAAAAAGAGAAATTACAATTTGGAGGATTTACCATGAATGCATCAAAGAAAATTATGAATCAGGGGAAGAAGGAGGAAACTATATCGACGTCTTCTGCACCGAAGACGAATTCAAAGGTTAAGCTTGGCGGCGCCAGCGATGGTCCCGGCATGAAAACTTATGTTTTAGGGGGATTTTGTGTCGCTCTTATCCTTATATTATGTATTGGCGTTGGAATCCAACAGTTTAAGCCAAGCACAGTGTTAAAGATCGATGGTGAGAAGATCACGATGGATGATATGATGTACCCGATCTATGAGAGAGAGAGCAAATATCTGCCATCCAACGAGATTTATGAAAGCTATTTAGGAACTTCTATCTGGGATACCGGATATATGGGAACTGACAGCACAGTTGACAGCAATGTTACAAATGCAGAGGGACTTAAGCAGGAGATCATCAATGCAGAAACAGAATATGCTGTATTGTATAATGAGGCTGTTAAGGCAAAATATAAGCTGACAAAGGATGAAGAAAAAGATGCAAGATCACAGGCTAAGAAAGCAGTCAAGGGCCTTTCTTTCGTACAGAAATTACAGCTTAATATTTCTGAGAAGAAGTTGTCAAAACGTTTTGAAAAACGTATTTTGGCAGATCGCTATAAGGCAGATCAGAAGAAAACGACAGATGCTACCGTAAACGAGAAGGATGCGATCAAGAATGTATCTAAGAAGGACCTGCGTCAGTATGATGTACAGTATTATTCCTTTGCTAAGAAGTCTACGGATTCCAGTACAGGAACAGAAACAAAATTAACAGATAAGCAGATCAAAGAGTATACTAAGAAATTGAATGAACTTGCTGCAAAGGCAAAGACCGCAAAAGATTTTACAAAGCTTCTTGGCAGCAAGAAAGAGAGTGGAGTTACTTATAATAGTGGTAATTTCACAGAGAAAGAGGGCTGGAGCACCTATCTGTCCGATGCCAACTTAAAGAAGATCAAAAAGATGAAAAATGGTGAGATTTCCGGTGTGATCACAGATAGTTCTACCGGATATACCATGTTGATCAAGATGGTAAATAACAATTCAAACAAAAGCTATGATTCTGCATGTGATGAAGCGATCACATCAGCAAAGCAGACTGCTTATAATGAATGGCTTGCTAAACTTGAGAAGAAACACCAGATCAAGAAGTATGATAGTGTTTGGAATGATGTGAAGATTGGAACGGTTACGACAAGTATTGTAACCGCAGATGATTTGAGCAAGATGGCAGAGGCAGATTCTTCCTCTAGCGAATCCAAATAAGAGTGAGGCATATGATTAGCAGGAACCCATCCTGTTACAAAAGAAATGGAGGCATACAATGGGAAATGTGAAGAGAGTATATGTTGAGAAAAAATCAGCTTATGCGGTACGTGCCAAAGAGTTAAAAGAAGAGGTGGTCCGCTATCTTGGTATTACGGCATTGCAGGATGTACGTGTATTGATCCGTTATGATGTGGAGAATCTGAGTGATGCTACTTACCGTCAGGCATTAGGTACTGTATTTTCAGAGCCCCCGGTTGACGAATATTTCGAAGAGACATTTGCGGTTGATACTGATGCACTTGTGTTTTCTGTAGAATATTTACCGGGACAGTTTGATCAGAGAGCAGATTCGGCAGAGCAGTGTGTGAAACTTTTGAACGAGAAAGAAGATCCGGTGATCCGTTCTGCTACAACATATGTATTCGAGGGAAAATTTACAGACGAAGAAGTTGCCAAATTAAAAGAATATTGTATCAATCCGGTGGATTCCCGCGAGACGAACGAAGAGAAGCCGGAGACTTTGGTACAGCAGTTTGAAGATCCGGCAGATGTTGCAATCTTTGACGGTTTCCAAAGTATGTCTGAGGAGGATCTTCGTACATTGTATGAATCCTTAAATCTGGCAATGACATTCCAGGATTTCAAACATATTCAGAATTATTTTGCCGGAGAGGAAAAGCGTGATCCTTCGGTAACAGAAATTCGTGTACTAGACACTTATTGGTCGGATCACTGCCGTCATACGACATTTTTAACAGAGTTGAAAAATGTTACTTTTGAAGATGGTTATTATCGTGAGCCGATTGAGAAAAGCTATGAGGAATATCAGGAAGTGCGCAAGGAGATCTTTGCAGATCGTCCGGATAAGTATGTCTCTTTGATGGACATTGCTTTGATGGCTATGCGTAAGCTGAAAGCAGACGGTAAGTTAGATGATATGGAAGAGTCTGATGAGATCAATGCCTGCTCTATCGTTGTACCGGTTGAGATCGACGGAAAAGAGGAAGAGTGGCTTGTATTCTTTAAGAATGAGACACACAACCATCCGACAGAGATCGAGCCGTTTGGTGGTGCTGCAACTTGTCTTGGTGGAGCAATCCGCGATCCACTGTCCGGACGTGGTTATGTTTATCAGGCAATGCGCGTGACGGGTGCAGCAGACCCTACCGTATCTATGAAAGATACGCTTCCCGGTAAATTACCACAGCGTAAGATCGTGACCGGAGCTGCCAAAGGATATAGCTCTTATGGTAACCAGATCGGTCTTGCAACGGGTCTTGTAAATGAGATCTATCATCCAAATTATGTTGCTAAGCGAATGGAAATCGGTGCTGTTATGGGTGCGGCTCCACGTCGTAATGTAATCCGTGAGAACAGTGATCCGGGTGACCGCATTATTTTGCTTGGTGGACGTACCGGCCGTGATGGTATCGGTGGCGCAACAGGTTCTTCCAAAGCACATACAACGAAATCTATTGATGTGTGCGGAGCAGAGGTGCAGAAAGGTAATGCACCAACAGAACGAAAGATCCAGAGATTATTCCGCCGTGAGGAAGTCAGCAAGATCATTAAGAAATGTAATGACTTTGGTGCAGGTGGTGTATCCGTTGCAATCGGTGAACTTGCAGATGGTCTGCAGGTTGATCTGGATAAAGTACCGAAAAAATATGCCGGCTTAGATGGAACAGAGCTTGCTATTTCAGAGTCACAGGAGCGTATGGCAGTTGTCGTAGCACCGGAAGACGTTGATAAAATGCTTGGCTTTGCAGAAGAGGAAAACCTAGAGGCTGTAGTTGTTGCTGAGGTAACAAAGGAGCCTAGATTAGTATTGTCATGGAGAGGTAAAGTTATCGTAGATATTTCCCGTGCTTTCTTAGATACGAATGGAGCACATCAGGAAGCAGATGCGGTTGTTACGATGCCAAAGAAAGAGGAGAATTATTTTACAAAGGCAGAGCCAAAGAAAGACATTCGCCGTTCTTGGCTGGAAACCTTGAAAGATTTAAATGTATGTTCTCAAAAGGGTCTGGTTGAGATGTTCGACAGCTCAATTGGAGCAGCAAGTGTATATATGCCATATGGCGGTAAGAATCAGTTGACACCGACACAGACAATGGTAGCAAAGCTTCCGGTATTGTCTGGTAAGTGCGATACAGTGACGATGATGAGTTATGGTATGGATCCATATTTATCTTCGTGGAGCCCATATCATGGTTCGGTTTATGCAGTAGTATCTTCTGTTGCTAAGATCGTGGCTGCGGGTGGTGATTTCCACAAGATCCGTCTTACGTTCCAGGAGTATTTCCGTCGTCTGGGAACAGATCCGAAACGTTGGGGTGAACCAATGGCAGCGCTGTTAGGTGCATATGATGTTCAGATGAAACTTGGACTTCCATCCATTGGTGGTAAGGACAGTATGTCCGGTACCTTTAATGATATTGATGTACCACCTACGCTATGTTCTTTCGCGGTTGATGTAGATCATCTGCCAAATGTTGTTTCACCGGAACTGAAACAGGCGGGCAACGTACTTGTGAAGTTCACGATGAAGAAAGATGAATACGATCTTCCGGATTACGGTCAGGTAATGGCAATGTATGACAAGATCACTGAGATGATCCACAGTGGTCTGATCCAATCTGCTTATGCGATCGGATTTGGTGGAATATGTGAGGCTGTCAGCAAGATGGCATTCGGTAATGGTCTGGGTGCTGTTATGGATGACGGTTTGACGATTGATGATCTCTTTGCAAAAGAGTACGGTTCTATCATTGCAGAAGTACCTGCAGACCGTTTAGAAGACATTACGACAGAATATACGAGGATTGCGCTTGTAACGGAGCAGCCAAACTTTGTGATCGGCAGCGAGAAGATTGCGATGAAGGAAGCGTTAGAGGCTTGGACAGGTACTTTGGAGAGTGTTTTTGCAACACGTTCTGATGTGGAACAAAAAGAACTGGAAGATAAAGTATTTGATGCCGGTAAAGTATACACGGCTGCGAATAAGATCGCTAAGCCGAAGGTGTTTATTCCTGTATTCCCGGGAACTAACTGCGAGTATGATACAACAAAGGCATTCGAGCAGGCTGGAGCACAGGTAAAGACTGTAGTATTTAAGAATATGACAGAAAGCCAGATCGTAGAGTCGGTAAATGCGTTCGAGCAGGCCATTAAGGAATCCCAGATCTTAATGTTCTCCGGTGGATTTAGTGCCGGTGATGAACCGGATGGTTCTGCGAAGTTTATCGCATCGATCTTCCGTAATCCAAAGATCATGGATGCAGTACATGAACTGCTGCAGAAGCGAGATGGACTTGCGCTTGGTATCTGTAATGGATTCCAGGCACTGATCAAACTTGGTCTTGTACCATATGGTGAGATCAAGCCGCAGACAGCAGATGCACCAACTTTGACGACGAACAGCATTGGACGTCATATTTCTAAGTCAGTATATACGAAAGTTGTTACAAACCAGTCTCCATGGCTTATGGAGGCAGAGTTAGGTGGAGTATATGCGATCCCGGCATCTCATGGCGAGGGTCGTTTCGTGGCACCGCAGCATGTTATCGATGAATTGTTTGCAAATGGTCAGGTTGCTACCAGATATGTTGATCTGTCTGGCAAGCCAACAATGGATGAAGACTTCAATCCAAATGGTTCTTATGCAGCAATCGAAGGAATCACCAGCCCGGATGGACGTGTACTCGGTAAGATGGCACATTCTGAGCGTATCGGTGAAGGTGTTGCGATCAACATTTATGGTAACCAGAACCAGCATATTTTCGAGTCTGGTGTGAAGTACTTCAAATAAAATTAAAAAAAATAAAAAAATGTGTTGACAATTAATGCAACATCATGTAGAATACTCATTGTGCTTGCGAAAAGCACAGTGAGTAATTCTTCTAAATAGAAGAACGCACGAGTGGCTCAGTGGTGGAGTATCGCCTTGCCAAGGCGAGGGTCGCGGGTTCGAATCCCGTCTCGTGCTCTTGTCTATATATAGACAGTTTTAATTTCATAACAGTTTCTCAATGAGAGAAAGAATTGCACGAGTGGCTCAGTGGTGGAGTATCGCCTTGCCAAGGCGAGGGTCGCGGGTTCGAATCCCGTCTCGTGCTTTTTTGTTATATTTAAATATTTTTTGGCGGCTGTTGATGGTCGTGCAGAAATAAAGGGAGTGATGGTTATGAGGCAGCAAGATGCGAGAAACCTGTCCATGGTAATGGATTTTTATGAATTGACGATGAGCAATGGCTATTTTGCCGGACAGGATTTGGATACAAGAGTAGTATTTGATGTGTTTTACCGCGCTAATCCGGATGGTGGCGGATATTCGATTTTTGCCGGATTAGAACAGATTGTAGATTATATCCGTAATCTACAGTTTACGGCAGAGGATATTTCGTATTTGCGAGAGCAGGGGATTTTTGCAGAAGAATTTTTAGATTATCTTGCACGTTTTACGTTCCGAGGTGATGTGTATGCACTTCCGGAAGGTACCGTGATGTACCCTGGAGAGCCGATCGTTACGGTAGTAGCTCCATTGATCGATGCTCAGTTGATCGAAACGGCTGTTTTGCTGGAGGTCAATCATCAATCATTGATCGCAACGAAGACGAGACGTATATGCAATGCGGCAGCAGGCAGAGCAGTGTCAGATTTTGGTGCGAGAAGAGCCCACAATATGGACGCAGCTGTCTATGGTGCCAGAGCGGCAGTGATTGGTGGAGCAACGTCGACCGCTACAGTGTTGGCAGGTCAGATGTTTGATATTCCGGTCAGCGGAACGATGGCACATAGTTGGGTCATGTTTTATAAGGATGAATTTACGGCGTTTGAAAAGTATGCCAGATTATATCCGGATGCAACGGTTCTGTTGGTAGATACGTATGATGTCCTTCACAGTGGCGTACCGAATGCGATCCGTGTGGCGAAAGAAGTATTAGAGCCTATGGGGAAACGATTAAAGGGAATTCGTTTGGATAGTGGTGATCTTGCATATTTATCCAAAAGGGCGCGTAAAATGTTAGATGATGCAGGATTGAAAGATTGCCGGATCGTTGCATCTAACAGTTTGGATGAGTTTACCATTCAATCCCTTGTCAGACAAGGAGCCTGCATTGACAGTTTTGGTGTTGGAGAGCGTCTTATTACATCGAAATCGGAACCGGTTTTTGGCGCAGTTTATAAAATTGCGGCAGTAGAAGAGGATGGTATGTTTGATCCTCGCATTAAGATTTCGGAGAATGTGGAAAAAATTACCAATCCGGGTTGGAAACAGATATATCGTGTGTATGATGAAAATCATAAGGCGATTGCCGATCTGTTAGCCGGACGAGACGAAGAGATTGAAACTTTTGGGGAAGTAGAGTATGTCGATCCGAACAAGCCCTGGAAACGCAGAGTATTTACCGGATGCACATTTGTTCCGTTGCAGCAGCCGGTATTTATTGATGGTCGTTTTGTAGGAACGACCCCAAGTGTAAAAGAGATCGCAAAATATGTGGAACGTCAGCTTTCGGAAGAAATTTGGGAGGAAGAGCAGCGCTTTGAAAACCCGCATAAACATTATGTTGATATGACACCATCTTATTATAAAATGAAGAATGAATTATTGGCTTCTGCCAGATTTGAAGGCTGATAAGTTGTAGAAAGTGAGGATGATTATGAAATTAAAGGTGAGAATTGCCTTGTTTGTTATTTTTGCAGCAGTGATCGGTGGGTTTTATTATGCCTATTTCCCGGCGATCAATATACATTTGGAGATTTTTTGGACAACATTGATCGTTGTTTTTTTGTCGTTGGCGATCATTCTGGGAGCAAAATCATCCATTTCTCAGATGGTTGGAAGATTGTCTAAGAAACCGTCGATCAAGGAATTTTCGTGGTTTGCGAAGCTTTGCAGTGTATTGGTTATCGTATGTGTTGGTGTGCTGATCGTTGGTTCGGCGTTAGGCGCTACGCTATTTCGTTCACGTGCCTATGCAAATCTGCTTCCGGTAGATAAACGGGAATTTACGGAGGATATAGAGCAGTCTGATCAAGTTACAGACATTGCATTGATGGATACGGAGAGTGCCAGGATATTTGGTAATCGTAAGATTGGTTCTTTGTCGGATGTGGTCAGCCAGTACGAGATCGAAGCGGATTATACGCAGATCAGCATTAAAGGACAGCCCATGAAAGTTTCGGGATTGAAGTACGCGAGTTTCTTCAAATGGTGGAATAATCGAAACAGTGGTGTGCCGGGATATGTACAGGTTAATCCGGTGAATTCAGAGGCTAAGTATGTGAAACTGACAAAGCCGATGAAATATGTTCCCTCGGCATATTTTAATTATAATCTGCAGCGTCATGTGCAGCTTACTTATCCAACCAAGATCATTAGCGGATATAAATTTGAGGTGGATGATGATGGAAATCCATATTATATTTGTCCGACAATGACAGCAAGAGTTGGATTGTTTGGCGGCATAGATGTGAATGGTGTGATCATTTGTGATCCAATCGATGGTGAGTGCAAATATTATGCGATTGGAGATTGTCCATCTTGGGTGGATAGTGTATATGATGGTCATCTGCTTACGAAAAAGTATAATTGGCATGGTATGCTGTCTGGTGGATATATTAACAGTATTATCGGGCAGAAAGGCTGTAAGCAGGCAACGGATGATTTTGGATATAAGATCATTGGCGATGATGTGTGGGTATATACTGGTGTTACATCGGCAAATGGGGATCAGTCTAATATTGGATTTGTGATGATGAATCAGCGTACCTCGGAGGCGAGATATTATCAGGTGTCCGGTGCGGAAGAACATTCTGCTATGTCTGCCGCAGAGGGAGAGGTGCAGGAAAAAGGCTATAAGGCATCTTTTCCAAGCCTGATCAATGTGTCGGGTACTCCAACGTATATTATGGTTCTTAAGGACGCCGGTGGATTGGTTAAATTGTATGCGATGGTTAATGTGGAGCAGTACAATATTGTTGCAACAGCGACATCTCAGACAAAAGTGTTTGAAGAGTATAAGACGCTCCTAGCTTCCGATGGAAAGCTGGAAACCGAGGAAAATGATCTGAAAGAGGATACGATCACTGTGCAGAGTGTGGAGTATATTGATTCGGATGATGGAACTATGGTATATATCAAAGATACGAATCATCAGGTATATAAACAGGCGTTCAAAGAAGATGAATCGTTGATACGCATTAGTGCCGGGGATGTACTGCACGTGAAGTATCAGCCGATGGATAATGAAATTCATTTGTTGCAGGAGTTTTCCTTCGAAACGAAGTGACGGAGTTTTATAGAATTTTAAGAATATTTTATAATTAGAGCTATTGAATTATTTATACGATCCTTTAGACTTATAAGTGGTTTTAAGATTCGCGATTAAGAATCGCAGGACGGCTTATCGTCAAATATTCTATGAATTTCTGCGCTGTGTATGCAGGACAGGATTTATTGGATATAGAAGATGGAGGATACAAGATGAGATTAAAAGAACGCATCAGAAGATTTATGCAAGGGCGTTATGGCATAGTGGATCAATATTCAGAGTTTCTGTTTATTGTAGCTATTCCGATGTATATTATCGGAAATATAATATCAATTCGGGCAGTTAGTGCGCTGTTGATGGGTGTTGCATTATTTTTAGTGTTCTACGTCGATTACCGTATAATGTCACGAAATTGCACAAAGCGGTACCGCGAAAATGAACAATATTTGATGTTTGCGGGTATATTCCGTAAGCGTTGGCAGAAGTTTTGTTCTCGCATCAAGGATCGGCGCGAGAATCGTATTTACAAATGTCCATCCTGTAAGCAGCGGATTCGTGTGCCGAGAGGAAAAGGAAAGATTGCGATCACGTGTCCGCAATGTCGGACAGAATTTATACGTAAGAGTTAAAAGGAGGTAATGGTATGCGGGAGATGACGTTTAAGATGGAACGTCCCGGTCTGGTGAAAGCAGGGGATGCAGTGCATGTCAGTGAAAAAAAGACAGCACTGAATTATTCCTATATCATAGAGCCTGCTGTTGCTATGTCCGGCTGTTTTAAGGTAAATGAGAGGATACAGAGCAGAGATGGTATTGTAAAGGACGTAACCCACAATGACCGCGGTTATTATGTAGTCGTGGAATTTGAAAACTAGCATCGAAACGCATTTTTGCTGTGCTGTCGGAATGTCCGGTGTAAGATAAATGGTAATGCGTTGACAAATGAAATTTTGGCACGGGGCAGTCGACAATATAGTGAGGATAGAGTACATTAAACAGAAAGAGAGGATACAATGTTAGAAAAAGGAATCAAGGGAACCGGACGTCAGGTAGTGACGGAGAAACTTACGGCAAAAGAGATGGGAAGCGGTGAGCTTGCTGTTTATGCAACGCCTGCGATGATCGCATTGATGGAAGAGACTGCTTACAAAAGTGTTACAGCAGAATTAGAGGATGGCATGGGAACGGTAGGAACATTAATGAATGTGAAACACGTTTCCGCTTCACCGGTTGGTATGGAGATCACATGTGAGACAGAACTGACAGAGGTAGATGGAAGAAGACTGGTATTTACAGTAAAGGCTTATGATACAAAAGGGCTGATCGGCGAAGGCGTACATGAGCGCTTTGTGATCGTTAATGAAAAGTTTCAGGCAAAAACTGACAGCAAAAAAGAAGCTTAATAATTCTGCCAGCAAAAAAAGAAGCTTAAGGATTTAGCCATTAAAAAACGCTTAAACATTACAGTTTAAGCGTTTTTTGTTAGGAGAGTATTTTACGGTCCTTTTTGTTCAGGTATTTTGATTTCACTTTTAAAAATAAGATGGATAACGTCCGTTTTTCGTAGGGACGTTATCCATCTTCGGCTGTTTTTTATAAATGTTCCGCTTAGCGTTTATTGCTCTGTTTCCAAATCTTCATCTGTTCTGCCTCTGCGATCAACTGGTCGCGGAAATCAGGATGAGCCACGGAAATAATGGCTTCTGCTTTCTGCCAGGAGGAAAGTCCTTTGAGATTAACAATACCATATTCGGTTACGAAGTAATGAACATTGGCACGTGTATCTGTTACAATAGAACCATTCGCCAAAGTAGGACGGATTCTGGAATTTACGGTGCCATCCTTAGCGGTGAAAGTAGAAGACATGCAAATGAAGGATTTACCACCGTTGGAAAGGTAAGCGCCTAATACAAAGTCTAACTGTCCGCCTGCACCGCTGATCTGTTTGGTTCCTGCACTCTCAGCGTTGATCTGTCCGTACAAGTCAATATCCACTGCATTATTAATGGAAATGAAATTATCCAATGCGGAAATGGAGCGGATGTCATTGGTATAATTGACCGGGGCACTCATGCACTGAGGGTTTTCGTCTAAGTAGTCATATAATTTTTGTGTTCCGGCACCGAAAGCATATACCTGACGGCCTTTATCAATGCTCTTGTTCATGCCGGTGATCTTGCCGGCTTTTGCAATATCCACAAAGGCATCTACATACATTTCTGTGTGTACACCAAGATCTTTAAGGTCGGACTTAGCAATGAGAGAACCGACTGCATTTGGCATGCCGCCGATACCGAGCTGCAGGCAGGCACCGTCTGGAATTTCATCTACGATATATTTTGCAACAGCTTCATCTACTTCTGTAGCAGGAGCAGCAGCGCCCGTTGCATCAATAGCCGGATTGGAGCCTTCTACGATCATGGCCACCTGACTGATATGGATTCCCTCTTCAAATCCACCTAAGCAGCGAGGCATATTTTCATTAACTTCCACGATAATAATCTCTGCGCGCTCACAGACAGCAGCCATATGAGAGGCGTTTGGTCCAAAATTGAAATAGCCGTGTTTGTCCATTGGAGCTACCTGAAACATTGCTACACGGGAAGGGGTAGCGGAGTCGCGGTAATAACGCGGCAGCTCGGAGTAACGGATCGGATTATAAAATGAGAAATTTTGTGCGATTGCTTTACGTTCGATGCCGCCCATATGCCAAGAATTCCAAGTCATATGCTGTGCAGGAGAGTCAATCTTGAAAATCTCCGGAACGTGCATTAAAATACCGCCTCTGAAGTTTACATCAGTCAATTCCGGAAGACGTTTTGCCATAGCAGCATCCAAGGCTACCGGCGTACCTGTGCACCATCCGTAATCAACCCAGTCGCCGGAATTGACAACTTTGACCGCATCTTCTGCGGAAGTTAGCTTTTCGTTGTACATTGTTTGAAAGTTCATATTCTTTCTCCTCCATATCTGTTTTGAATTGAGAATCCGAAAGTGTAGAAGAAATTTCAGATCCTATGTAAAACTCTTATCTAATAAAATAGCACGAAATCATTTTATTCGCAACAAATCGCAGAGAAATCTTTGCTGACAAATTTTGTCGGAATTCCACAAACAATGAAAGAAAAATGCTTGCTAATTATTTCAATTTGATATATCATAGAGGCAAAGAGTGCATATGGAACGCTATATATTGTATGGATTGTTCTGCACATATCAAACAAGGAGGATTTAGTTATGGCAAAGAAAGTTGTTTTGGCAGGCGCATGTCGTACTGCAATCGGTAAAATGGGTGGAGGATTGAGCAAGACTCCGGCACCAGTGTTAGGTTCTATCGTTATCGAGGAAGCTCTTAAGAGAGCAGGAGTTCCAAAGGAAGAAGTTGATCATGTATATATGGGCTGTGTAATCCAGGCAGGTCTTGGACAGAACGTAGCACGCCAGGCATCTATTAAGGCAGGTCTTCCTATTGAGACACCGGCAGTTACAGTAAATGTCGTATGTGGTTCTGGTTTGAACTGTGTAAATATGGCAGCTCAGATGATCGAAGCAGGAGATGCTGACATCGTTGTTGCTGGTGGTATGGAGAATATGTCGATGGCACCATATGCTATGATGCAGGGCCGTTTCGGATACCGTATGAACAACGGTAAGTTAGTAGATACCATGGTAAATGATGCACTTTGGGATGCATTCAATCAGTATCATATGATGATCACAGCTGAGAATGTTGCTGATCAGTGGAATCTTACTCGTGAAGAGTTAGATGAGTTTGCTGCAAGCAGTCAGCAGAAATGTGAAGCTGCAATTGCTGCAGGCGGATTTGATGCAGAGATCGTACCTGTTCAGACAGGTGTAGATAGAAAGACAAAAGAGCCAATCATCTTCTCTAAGGATGAGGGACCTCGTGCTGGAACAACAGCAGAGAGCCTTAGCAAGCTGAAATGCTGCTCCGGTAAAGAGGGCGGTGTCGTTACAGCTGGTAACGCTTCCGGTATCAATGATGGTGCTGCAGCAATCGTTGTAATGAGCGAAGAGAAAGCAAAAGAACTTGGTGTTACTCCAATGGCAACATTTATTGGCGGTGCATTGGGCGGTGTTGATCCAGCTATCATGGGTGTTGGACCGGTTGCATCTACGAACAAGCTTTTGAAGAAAACAGGTCTTACAATTGATGATATGGATATTATCGAGGCAAATGAGGCATTTGCAGCACAGTCTGTAGCAGTTGCTAAGGATCTTAAGTTCGATATGTCTAAAGTTAATAAGAAAGGTGGAGCAATTGCACTTGGTCATCCGGTTGGAGCATCAGGCTGCCGTATCCTTGTTACACTTCTGCATCAGATGGAGAAAGGTCAGAAGGGTCTTGCAACACTTTGTATCGGTGGTGGAATGGGTTGCTCAACAATCGTTGAGAAAGAGTAATTCACAGATTGCGGTTGATAAAGTAATCACATAAAGGAGACATAATCATGGATTTTATTTTATATGAAGTAGATGGTGCAGTAGGAACCATTACAATCAATCGTCCAAAGGCATTGAATGCTTTGAACAGCCAGGTGTTGGACGAGCTGAATGCTACATTAGATGCAGTTGATCTGGATACAGTTCGCTGCTTGATCCTTACCGGAGCAGGTGAGAAATCATTTGTTGCAGGTGCTGACATCGGAGAGATGAGTACACTCACAAAGGCCGAGGGTGAGGCGTTTGGTAAGAAGGGAAATGATGTATTCCTTAAGTTAGAACATTTCCCAATCCCTGTGATCGCTGCAGTGAACGGATTCGCACTTGGTGGCGGATGCGAGATCTCTATGAGCTGCGATATTCGTATCTGCTCTGAGAATGCTGTATTTGGACAGCCTGAAGCTGGTCTTGGTATTACACCTGGATTTGGTGGAACACAGAGACTGGCTCGTTTGGTAAGTCCTGGAATGGCTAAGCAGTTGATCTACACAGCAAGAAATATTAAGGCTGACGAGGCATATCGCATTGGTCTTGTAAATGCGGTATATCCATTAGAGGAGCTTCTCCCGGCAGCACAGAAGATGGCTGCAGGTATTGCAAAACAGGCTCCGATCGCTGTTCGTAATTGCAAGAAAGCAATCAACGAAGGTCTTCAGGTATCTATCGACAAAGCTGTTGAGATTGAAGAAAAGTTATTTGGTGACTGCTTTGAGACAGAAGATCAGAAAGCTGGAATGGGCAATTTCTTAGCTCCAAAGGATCAGAAAGTTAAAGTAGTTCCTTTCAAAAACTGTTAAAATCGAATTGGTGGGTGTCATGGGATGAGTGATCATCCCCTGGCACTTTACTATAGTCAAAGCGGATTTTCATCCGTTTCCCCAAAAAATTAATTAAAATATGGAGGTAATATCATGAAAGTAGGCGTTATTGGTGCTGGTACTATGGGACAGGGCATTGCTAAGGCATTTGCTCAGAATGAAGGATATGAGGTAGCTCTCTGCGACATTAAGCAGGAGTGGGCTGATGGCGGTAAAGAGAAGATCGCTAAAGGCTATGACAGATTGGTACAGAAGGGTAAGATGACACAGGACGCTGTAGATGCTATCCTTGGCAGAATCACACCGGGCTTGAAAGAAAACCTTTGTGCTGACTGCGATCTTATCGTAGAAGCTGCATTTGAAGACATGCAGGTTAAGAAGACAACATTCGCTGAGCTTGACAAGATTGCTAAGCCGGAGTGTGTATTTGCTTCTAATACATCCAGTCTTTCTATTACAGAGATCGGTAATGGTTTAACTCGTCCGATGGTAGGTATGCATTTCTTTAACCCGGCAGACCGCATGAAGCTGATCGAGGTTATTGCAGGTGTTAATACACCAGCTGAGACAGTTGAGACAATCAAGAAGATTTCTGAGGAAATTGGAAAGACTCCTGTACAGGTTAATGAGGCTGCTGGTTTCGTAGTAAACCGTATCCTTATCCCAATGATCAACGAAGCAGCTTTCATTAAGATGGAAGGTGTATCTGACATCGCTGGTATCGATGCAGCTATGAAGCTTGGTGCAAATCATCCAATGGGACCATTGGAGTTAGGTGATTTCGTAGGTCTTGATATCTGCTTAGCTATCATGGATGTACTTTACAATGAGACTGGTGACAGCAAGTATCGTGCATGCCCACTTCTTCGTAAGATGGTACGTGGCGGTAACCTTGGTGTTAAGAGTGGTAAAGGATTCTATGTATACAATGCTGACCGTACAAAGACACCGGTTGATGCGCTGTAATCAATTCTGAAATGAGTTCACATTTTTTAGTGTTCTGTCAGAACAAGTTGTTTTGGCAGAACATTAAAAATAAAATATGTGTCTGAAACAGCACACAATAAATATGACATGAAAGGTGGTAAAAGAAATCATGGATTTTACATTAAGTAAACAGCATGAGATGGCGAGACAGTTATTCAAAGATTTCGCTGAAAATGAAGTTAAGCCTCTGGCTCAGGAAACAGATGAGACAGAAGCATTCCCACAGGTAACGGTTGATAAGATGGGTAAGAGCGGATTCTTAGGAATTCCGGTTCCTAAGGAGTACGGCGGACAGGGCGCTGACATTTTAACATACATTATGTGTGTAGAGGAGTTGTCTAAGGTTTGTGGTACAACAGGTGTTGTTGTATCCGCACATACTTCTCTTTGCGTTGATCCGATCCTTACTTATGGAACAGAAGATCAGAAGCAGAAATTCCTTCCGGATCTCTGCAGTGGCAAAAAACTTGGTGCCTTCGGTCTTACTGAGCCGGGTGCAGGTACAGATGCTCAGGGTGTTCAGACAAAGGCTGTTCAGGATGAAGCAACTGGTGAGTGGATCTTAAATGGTTCTAAGTGCTTCATTACAAACGGTAAAGTTGCTGATGTTTATATCATCATTGCTTATACAGATGTTATCGAAGACAAGAGAGGCAGAAAAGTTAAGAAATTCTCTGCATTTATCGTAGAGAAGGGAACACCTGGATTCTCCTTCGGTACAAAAGAGAAGAAAATGGGTATCCGTGGTTCATCCACATATGAGTTGATCTTCGAGGATTGCAGAATCCCTGCAGATTCTATGCTCGGTGTAAGAGGAAAAGGATTCCCAATTGCAATGCATACTTTGGATGGTGGTCGTATTGGTATCGCTTCCCAGGCACTTGGTCTTGCAGAGGGTGCACTGGAGAGAACAATCGAGTACACAAAGGAAAGAAAACAGTTTGGCCGTACAATCGCTCAGCAGCAGAATACACAGTTCCAGCTTGCTAATATGGCAACAAAGGTAGAGGCTGCTAAGAATCTTGTATACAAGGCTGCACTTAAGAAACAGCAGTTTGCTGATGGCGCTAGAGTTTCTTACTCTGTAGAGGCTGCTATGGCAAAATTGTTCGCAGCAGAGGTAGCAATGGAAGTTACTACAAAGTGTGTACAGTTGTTCGGTGGATATGGTTATATCAGAGAGTACGATGTAGAGCGTATGATGCGTGATGCTAAGATCACAGAGATTTACGAGGGAACTTCTGAAGTTCAGCGTATGGTAATCTCTGGTGCTCTTTTGAAGTAAGAACTGATAATTGCAAATTATATAAGACAAGGAGTGACATTGCCGTGAAAATTGTAGTATGTATAAAGCAGGTTCCAGATACCAAAGGCGGAGTAAAGTTTAATCCAGATGGTACACTGGACAGAGGTGCAATGCTTGCCATCATGAACCCTGATGATAAAGCAGGTTTGGAAGCAGCACTTAGAATTAAAGATGAAACAGGAGCAGAGGTTACTGTATTGACCATGGGTCTTCCAAAGGCTGAGGAAGTTCTTCGTGAAGCAATGGCTATGGGTGCAGATAACGGTATTTTGGTAACAGATCGTGTACTTGGTGGTGCTGATACTTGGGCTACTTCTACAACGATCGCAGGTGCTCTTAGAAACATTGATTATGATTTGATCATCACAGGTCGTCAGGCTATTGATGGTGATACCGCTCAGGTAGGACCACAGATTTCTGAGCATTTGGATATTCCGGTAATTTCCTATGCAAAGGATATTAAGGTAGAAGGTGACAGCGTTATTGTTGAGCGTCAGTACGATGATAGATATCATGTATTAAAGGCTAAAATGCCTTGTCTCGTAACAGCTCTTTCTGAGTTGAACGAGCCACGTTACATGACTCCTGGCGGAATCTTCGATGCATTTGATAAGGAGATCACTGTTTGGGGCAGAGCTGATTTGAAAGATGTTGATGACTCTAACTTAGGTTTGAAGGGTTCACCAACTAAGATTGCGAAAGCATCCGATAAGGTTAAAAAGGGTGCTGGTGAGAAAGTTACTCCAGATTCTCCGGATGAGGCAGTATCTTACATCATGAGCAAGTTAAAAGAGAAGCATGTAATCTAACAATAATAAGGAAAAGTGGTGACTAAAATGGGTTTAGAAGAATATAAGGGTGTCTATGTCTTTGCACAGCAGGTAGACAACGAATTAAGCGGTATCGCTTTTGAATTGCTTGGTAAAGCAAAAGAGTTAGCAGCTGATTTGAGTACAGATGTTACAGCAGTTCTGATCGGTTCTGGTGTAAAAGGTCTTGCAGATCAGTTGGCAGAGTACGGCGCAGATAAGGTTATCGTTGTAGATGATCCTGAGCTGAAAGAGTATAGAACAGAGCCATATGCGCATGCATTAGCTTCTGTCATCAATGAGTATAAGCCGGAAATCGTTTTGGTTGGTGCAACAGCAATTGGTCGTGATCTTGGTCCTCGTGTTTCTGCACGTGTTGCAACAGGTCTTACTGCTGACTGTACTGTACTTGAGATTGGTGATTTTCCAATCAATCCAGTTCCAAATCAGGAGCAGAAGCATAACCAGCTTCTTATGACACGTCCTGCATTTGGTGGTAACACAATCGCAACAATCGCTTGCCCGGACAACCGTCCTCAGATGGCAACTGTTCGTCCTGGTGTTATGCAGAAGATTGATCCAATTGCCGGTGCTAAGGCTGAGGTTATTGAGTACAATCCTGGTTTCACACCAAACAACAAATATGTTGAGATCTTGGATGTTGTTAAAGAATTGTCTGATACCGTAGATATTATGGATGCTAAGATCCTCGTATCCGGTGGTCGTGGTGTAGGTAGTGCTGAGAACTTCAAGATCCTTCAGGATCTTGCTGATGTGATCGGTGGTACAGTAAGCTGCTCCCGTGCCGTAGTAGATAATGGATGGCTTCCAAAAGAGCTTCAGGTTGGACAGACTGGTAAGACAGTTCGTCCTAACGTATATTTTGCAATCGGTATTTCCGGTGCAATTCAGCATACAGCAGGTATGGAAGAGTCTGACATCATTGTTGCAATCAACAAAGATGAGACAGCTCCAATCTTTGACGTAGCTGATTACGGTATTGTAGGCGACTTGAATAAGATCGTTCCTAAGCTCACAGAAGAGTTAAAAAAGGTTGTAAAATAATTCCTAAATAATTATTAAATTATTTGGAATAGCGGTTCTATTTAATGATAAAATAGGATATAATGAGACAGAACTTGGATCAGGTTCTGTCTCATTTTTTGTTTAAAAGGAAAATACAGTTGTGAATAGCAAGGAGATTTATGGTAAATTACAGTCTTCGAATATTTAAATAGAAATTGAGAACAACCGCCAAAGACTGCTCAGAAGTTTGAGTGGAATCACAAAACGTGAAATGTAAAAAGAAAAGAGGATGAAAGATGGAGTGGATCAAGACAATTATTTATGGTATTGTGGAGGGCATTACGGAATGGCTTCCAATCAGTAGTACCGGACATATGATCTTATTAGAGAAAATCATGCCGATGAAGGTATCTTCCGATTTTTGGGAGATGTATCTGGTTGTCATACAGTTGGGGGCGATCTTAGCTGTTGTATTAATGTTTTGGAATCAGCTATGGCCATTTTGCAGCAAGGAAAAAGGTTATATTAAAAAGGATACATTTTCGATGTGGTTTAAGATTATTGTTGCCTGTGTGCCGGCAGCAGTAGTTGAGCTGGTGTGGGGAGATCAATTAGAAGCAGCCTTTTATCATTATCAAGTGGTTGCATTAATGTTGATATTGGTTGGTATCGTGTTTTTGATCGTAGAACGCTGGAACAAGGGACGTGATGCCAAGGTGACAACCATCGCACAGATTACGTATCGTGCTGCATTTATGATCGGTATGTTTCAGTTGATCGCGGCATTATTCCCGGGAACATCCAGATCCGGTGCAACGATCATCGGTGGTTTAGTGATCGGACTTTCCCGTACCGTAGCGGCGGAGTTTACATTCTTCTTGGCGATTCCGGTCATGTTTGGTGCTAGTTTGATGAAAGTGATGCATTTTGGACTACATTTTTCCGGTTATGAATTAGGAATGCTGTTATTGGGAATGTTTACCGCATTTTTGGTATCCGTGCTCGTTATTCGTTTCTTAATGGATTATATTCGAAAGCATGATTTTAAGCCGTTTGGGTGGTATCGTATCGTATTAGGAATTCTTGTTTTGGTTTATTTTGGCATTGGTGCATAATCCAAACAATAGAAACACACCTCATATTTGACAGATTGCTCATTTAGGATTAAGATAATGAGGACTATACTGATAGTATTTTTGCAAAGAAATGAGGGATAGTTTTGAATTTTCGTAGAATTGATAAGAATACAGTGCAGTGTCGTATGTCCGAAGAGGAAATGGAGGAATATGGATTTAAGATCGAGGATTTCTTCACGGATCAGGACAAAGCACGTGAGTTTTTGGAGCAGTTGGTAGAACGAGCAGAGGAAGAAGTCGGCTATGAAGTTGAAGGCGGCGTTGTTTCCATGCAATTGATGCGCATGCCTGATAATTCCCTGATCATTACATTTTCTGATCAAAGTCCGGAGGGGATGAATAATATGCTGAATCAAATCCGACATCTTGCCGGATCTATTGATGATGAGACCGCAGAAGCTATTGTAGAAGGACTCAAGAATGGCGAGATACCTGATGTGGACGATCAGGCAGCGATACATACCAGCGAAAATATGGATCTATTTCAAAAGAAAAACACGGTAGATGCCGATAAAGAGAATTATCAAAAGCATATGAAGGATCTTGCTAAGATAAGGCGGGATAAGGAGAAAAGCTTGATAAGTTCGGCAAAGGTGTATTCCTTTGATAATTTGGATGGATTGGAGCAGTTTGCTGCAGATTTTTATACCAAAAAGAATATTAATAGCAAGTTGTTTCGAGATCAGAACAGTGGAACGTATTATCTGCTGATCAAAAAGGGAAAATTAAAGATGGACGAGTATCAGTATTTATGTCGCAGATTGTCGGATTATGGAACAATTTGCTCACCCCGTCCTTATATGGAGCAGTATTGCAAAGAGCATTATAAATGTTTGATCAGCAAGCATGCGATCAGAGCACTGCAGGCATACTGTTTATAAATGGAGAACGGATATGAAATATGACTTTGATTTAGAAGATCACAGTAAAAAGAGAAAAGAAATATTTCTTCGTGTTTTACTGTGTGCTTTAGAAATAGGCGTAGTATTATTTGTGGCATATGCAATTACCCATTTTGGCCTGGAAAAAATGACGGTATCCGGGAAATATATGAGTCCTACCTTGAAAGATGGGGATGAGATCCTGATCAATAAGATGTGCTATCGTCTGCACAAGGTTAGACGAAATGACGTTGTGGTTGTTAAACACAATGGAGCGCAGCATAATTATTATACTGTGGAGCGTGTGATCGGTTTGCCTGGAGAAAAGGTTCAGATCAAAGATGGGGAAGTGTATATTGATGGCGATAAGTTAAAGGAGAAGTATAGATTTCCGACCATGGAAAATGGTGGACTTGCACTGGAAGAGTTTACCCTTTCAGAAGGAGAGTACTTTATGCTTTGTGACAATCGTAATGAGTGTGAAGACAGCCGCAATGCAAATGTCGGTAATGTTATGTCGGAAAATATTGTTGGTAAGGCATGGATCCGTACCAATCATTTTACGTTGGTAAACAGGATCAATGGATTTGAACAGAAACACGCAGATCCGTCGGCAAGTCCGACAGCGAGTGCTGCGGCAAATTAGTACGTAGTTTGAAATGGAGGATAAATATGCAGTTTCAATGGTATCCGGGTCATATGACTAAGGCGAAACGTGCAATGCAGGAAGACATAAAACTGATCGATGTTATTATTGAGTTGGTAGATTCGAGAGTGCCATATAGCAGCAAGAATCCAGACATTGATCAGTTGGCAAATGGAAAATCACGTATACTGTTGATGAATAAATATGATCTGGCAGATCCGGTGCGGACAGACCAGTGGGTGCAGTATTATGAGCAAAAGGGTTATTTTGTAGCGAAAGTGAATTCCAAGAATGGAAAAGGTGTGAAAGCTGTTCATAATGTTATTCAGGCAGCGTGTAAAGAAAAAATAGAAAGAGATCGGAGACGCGGTATTTTGAATCGTCCGATCCGCGCGATGATCGTGGGAATACCAAACGTTGGAAAATCAACTTTTATTAACAGCTATGCCGGTAAAGCTTGTACCAAAACAGGTAATAAACCGGGTGTTACAAAAGGAAAGCAGTGGATTCGTTTGAATAAGATGGAGGAGCTGTTAGATACGCCGGGTATCCTTTGGCCTAAGTTCGAAGATCAGGAAGTTGGATTACGCCTGGCCTATATTGGATCCATTAAGGATGAGTTATATAATATTTACGAATTAAGCGTTTTACTGCTTCAGTATTTGCGGGAGAATTATCCGAATGCTGTCAGTAACTTTTATGGAATAGCAGAGGAAAAGACCAGTGAAGAGACATTGAAGCAGATAGCAGAGAAAAGAGGATGTTTGAAGGCTGGTGGAGAATTTGATCTGGATAAGGCTGCCAAATGTCTGATTGACGATTTCCGGGCAGGAAAGTTAGGGGCGATCAGTTTGGAAATGCCTCAGTAATTCTTCTATGTTAGGCAAGTAGAACACTTAGGCTTTAATAACGAGCAGAAATGGGGAACAGTATGTACGATAAGAACGAAATCGAGGATAGTCTTGAGTTTTGTCGTCAAATAAAAGAATACGAGGATATATCTGCTACAGATAAGGGCACTGCAAATGAATCGCAGGACAAGTCGTTATCTGTTATGGCGGAGGAAATGGAAACACAGTCACACTCATGGGATCATATTTTGCAAGAACAGGATCCGGTGAGTGTTGATTTTGATGCTGTAAAACCATTTATTGCCCCGCCGGAACCAGAGACGTCGGCCAAAGCGATGGGCGGTTTGCTGGAGAAAGAAGAAGAGGCCAAACGTATACAGGAAAAGCAGCGTGAACAGGCGAGACAGAAGGCGCTTGCGCGAGCTGAGGCAGCCAAAAAGGCAAACGAAGAAGCTGTACGACTTAAGGCAGAACAGGAAAGAAAGGCGGCAGAAGAAGCAGCCAGACTTAAGGCAGAACAGGAAAAAAAGGCGGCAGAAGAAGCTGCCAGACTTAAGGCAGAACAGGAAAGAAAGGCGGCAGAAGAGGCAGCCAGACTTAAGGCAGAACAGGAAAGAAAGGCGGCAGAAGAAGCAGCCAGACTTAAGGCAGAACAGGAAA